>NZ_JBYTAE010000128.1:0-9331 GCF_058787875.1 Hydrogenophaga sp. FW305-3-2-15-A-LB1
CGCCCCCCCCCCCGACCCGGCCTGGAACGACGTGCGCCACTGGATGCGCCCGGGCACGCTGCAGCTGCAGAGCCTGCCCCCGCTGTCGCTCTACATCCACCTGCCCTGGTGCCTGAAGAAATGTCCCTACTGCGATTTCAACTCGCACGAATGGACGGCCACCGCCGCGCCCGGCGAGGCTCTGCCCGAAACCGCCTACCTCGAGGCCCTGCGCGCCGATCTCGCGGCCTCGCTGCCGCTGATCTGGGGCCGCACGGTGCACAGCGTGTTCATCGGCGGCGGCACACCCAGCCTGTTCTCGCCCGCCGCCATCGACCGCCTGTTGGGCGACGTGCGCGCGATGTTGCGGCTGGAGGCCGATGCGGAGATCACGCTGGAGGCCAACCCCGGCACCTTCGAGAAAGACCGCTTCCGCGCCTTCCGCGACGCGGGCGTGACGCGCCTGTCGATCGGCGTGCAGAGTTTCAACGATGCCCACCTCAAGGCGCTGGGCCGGGTGCACGACCGCGATCAGGCCCTGGCCGCGGTGGAAGAGGCCGCGCAGGCCTTCGACACCTTCAATCTCGACCTCATGTACGCGCTGCCGGGGCAGACGCTGGCCGATTGCGAGGCCGACGTGCGCACCGCGCTGTCGTTCGCGCCGCCGCACATCTCGATCTACCACCTCACGCTCGAACCCAACACCTACTTCGCCAAGTACCCGCCCGCGCTGCCGCAGGAGGACGAGGCCTGGGACATGCTGGACCGCATCACCGAGCTCACCGCCGAGGCGGGCATGCAACGCTACGAGGTGTCGGCCTACGCGCGCGAGGGGCACCAGTGCTGGCACAACCTCAACTACTGGCAGTTCGGGGACTACCTGGGCATCGGTGCCGGCGCGCACAGCAAGCTCAGTTTCGCGCACCGTGTGGCCCGGCCGGTGCGTGTGCGCGAGCCGCGCCTGTACATGGAGCGCGCGCTGGCGGGCAACGCCGTGGTGAGCGCCGACGAAGTCTCGCGCAAGGCCTTGCCCTTCGAGTTCATGCTCAACGCCTTGCGGCTCAAGGACGGCTTCACGCTGCTGCAGTTCATGGAGCGCACGGGCCTGCCGCTCTCCAGCATCGCGCCGGCCCTGGCGCAGGCAGAGCAGAAGGGGCTGATCGCGCGCGACGCCACCCGGGTGTGGCCGACCGAACGCGGCTTCGATTTCCTGAGCGACCTGCAGGAACTGTTCCTGGCGGACTGAGCCCGCCGGGTTCGCTCAGGCGCTGGCCGCGTTGGTCTGCAGGCTGAAGCCCACGCGCGTGGTGCCGCCGCTGGATTCGGCCGCCGGGAAACCGTCGTGCATGCGCGCGATGGCCGCCACGATGGACAGGCCCAGGCCATGGTGCGGTTTTTCCATCTCGCAGCGCGCGGCGTCGGCGCGGAAGAAGCGGTCGAAGAGGCGCGGCAGGTGCGAGGCTTCGATCGACGGCCCGGTGTTTTCCACCCACAGGCGCGCGCCACTTTCCGACTCGGGCGCGATGCGCACGCACAGCGCGGAGCCCTGGTCGGCGTAGCGGATCGCATTGCCCAGCAGGTTGGAGATCGCGCGCTTGATCAAAGGCGCATCCACCGACAGGTGGGCATCGCCCTCGATGGTCACGCGCAGCCCACGCTCGTCCATGGGGGCTTCGTGGAACTCCACCACCTGTTGCACCAGCTCGGCCAGGCTCACCGGCGCGCTGCGCCGTGCCTTCACGCCCCGGTCGGCCTGGGCCAGGAACAGCATGTCGTTGACGATGGCCGCCATGCGCTGCAGCTCTTCCAGGTTGGAGTGCAGCGTTTCCTCCAGCTCGGCCACGCTGCGCTCGCGGCTGAGCGCCACCTCGGTCTGGCCGATCAGGTTGGCCAGCGGGGTGCGCAGCTCGTGCGCCACGTCGGCGTTGAAGCCCTCGAGCTGCACATAGGTGCGCTCCACGCGGTGCATCAGGCCGTTGAACTGGTCGATCACCGGTTGCAGTTCTTCGGCCGGTTCGGCCAGCGAGATTCGCTGGCCCAGGCGCCGCGCGTCGATGGCCTTGGTCTGGGCAGCCAGGTCCAGCAGAGGGCGCAGGCTGCAGCGCACGCGCCAGAAGGTGCCCCAGCCCACCAGAGCCCCACCGGCCAGCACGGCGCCGACCAGCAACAGGGCCATGCGGCGGGCGGTCTTGGCGTCCTGCGAACAGTCCAGCACCACCTTGCCCTGCAGCAGGCCGCCAGACGCCGTCGGCACGGCGAAATCCATGCCGCGGGCGGTGGATTGGTTCACGTCGAAGGTGGGTGCCGCGTCGCGGTAGAACTCGCTGCCGTCGGCGCGGTTCATCTGCACGAAGGTGCCCGGGCGGCGTTCGGCCAGCCAGGCCATCTTGGCCTTGACTTCGGCCTCGCCACCCTGGGCGTAGGCCTCGCGCGACACGTCCACCAGCACGGTGCTGTAGCTGCGCAGCTCTTCCTCGTGCTTGGCGATGAAGAGCATGGAGGTGGCGCCATAGATGAAAGCCAGCAGCACGCCCAGCCCGATCACCGTCTGCACGGCCAGCAGCAGGGAGAGGCGCCGGCCGATGGAATAGGTGCAGGGCGCCTCGGCGGGCTTGTCGCCGCCCAGGGCCGGGGCCGCGTCCAGCACGGTCGTCGAGGTGTTCATGTGCGTTCCTCCAGCACGTAGCCCATGCCGCGCACGTTGTGCAGCAGCTTGGGTTTGAAGGGATCGTCCATCTTGGAGCGCAGGCGGCGCACCGCCACTTCCACCACGTTGGTGTCGGAGTCGAAATTCATGTCCCACACCTGCTCGGCGATGGTGGTGCGCGAGAGGATCTGCCCCTTGCGGCGCGCCAGCAGCGCCAGCAGCGAGAACTCCTTGGCCGTGAGGTCCAGCCGCTGGCCGGCGCGCCAGGCCTTGCGGCTGATCAGGTCCATCTCCAGGTCGCACACCGCCATGCGGGTGTTGGCCGCCTCGGCGACGGCGGCGGGGCCCCGGCGCAGCAGCGCGGCCACGCGGGCCAGCAGTTCGGAAAAGGCGAAGGGCTTGACGAGGTAGTCGTCCGCGCCGGCCTGCAGGCCTTGCACCCGGTCTTCCACGCGGTCGCGCGCGGTGAGCATCAACACCGGCGTGTTGCGCTTCTCGCGCAGCGCCGCGAGCACGCCGAAACCATCGATGCCGGGCAGCATGATGTCCAGCACCAGCAACTGGTAGTCGCCTTCGAGCGCGAGGTAGCGGCCCTCGATGCCGTCGCGGGCGACGTCCACGGTGTAACCGGCCTCGGAGAGACCCCGCTTGACGTAGTCCGCCAGCTTGGATTCGTCTTCAATGACCAGCACGCGCATGGGAGTGGGGCTTAGTGACCGGATGGAGGGACAACAAGGCGGCAAAAGGCCTTGCACGACACCGAATTGTCACGGAATTGCCCGTTTTGCTGCATTACGAATCCGTAATTCTCGCGTTCTGAAAATGACAGACCCGGTTTTTACAGTCTCTCCTGTGCCGAAACCAAGGCGGCACAAACCTCCATCCAAACCTCCATCCATCCATTCAACCTACCGTTCAAGGAAGCATCATGAAACTCTCGACCCGTGTCCTCATCCCCCTCATGCTGACGGCTGTTGCCGGTGCCGCCATGGCCCAGAGCGCGCCGCTGACCCGCGCTGAAGTGCAAGCCCAGGCCATCGCCGCCCGCGACGCCGGCCAGCTGCCCGACACCGACATCGTGAAATTCGAAGTTGCCACGGGCTCCAGCCTGAGCCGCAACGAAGTCCGTGCCCAAGCCATCGCCGCCCGCGACGCCGGCCGCCTGGCCGACACCGACATCGTGAAGTTCGAGGTGCCCGCCGGTTTCGAGAAGACCCGCGCCCAAGTGGTGGCCGAGCTGAAAGAAGCCCAGCGCCTGGGCCTGGTGAATGAGAATGACGCCGCGTACCCGGTGATCGCCACCGCGCAACAGGCCGAGCAAGTGCGTCAGGCCGGTCTGCGCGCCGTCGCCGGCACCAGCGTCAGCCTGGGCCAGTGAAGGCAGCCCGCATGGCGAGGTGATCCGGCTGCCCCAAACTGACCTGCCGGAGCACCTTGTCAGGGTTGTTTTTCACCATGCAACAGGAGTGATGCCGATGCGAACCGCGTTGTCCGCACCAGAAACAGCAACGGGCCCCATGGGCCCGTTGCTGTTTCTGGTTCTGGCGGAGACTGTGAGATTCGAACTCACGGACCCTTGCGGGTCGGCAGTTTTCAAGACTGCTGGTTTAAACCGCTCACCCAAGTCTCCGGGAGCGATGACAAGGGTGGGATTTTAGCCTGCGCCGGTGTTTCAGGCCGGCACGGGCTCCCGGGCTTCGCTGCGCAGCATGCCCCGGGTCTCGATGAAGCGCACCACCTCGTCCACACCCGTCAGGGTCTTGAGGTTGGTCATCACCCAGGGGCGGCGCGCGGCATCCGGGCGCATGCGCGCGGTGTCCGCCTTCATCACCTCCAGGTCGGCGCCCACGTGGGGCGCCAGGTCGGTCTTGTTGATGACGAAGAGGTCGCTTTTGGTGATGCCGGGGCCACCCTTGCGCGGGATCTTCTCGCCGGCGGCCACGTCGATCACGTAGATCGTGAGGTCGCTGAGTTCGGGGCTGAAGGTGGCGGCCAGGTTGTCGCCGCCGCTTTCGATGAACACCACGTCGGCGTTCGGGAACTGGTCCAGCATGCGGTCGATGGCTTCGAGGTTGATCGAGGCGTCTTCCCGGATCGCGGTGTGCGGGCAGCCCCCGGTTTCCACGCCCATGATGCGTTCGGCCGGCAGCGCGCCGCTCACGGTGAGCAGGCGCTGGTCTTCCTTGGTGTAGATGTCGTTGGTGATGGCGATCAGGTCGTAGCGCTCGCGCATGGCCTTGCAGAGCATTTCCAGCAGCGTGGTCTTGCCCGAGCCGACGGGGCCGCCGATACCCACGCGCAAGGGGGGCAGGGTCTTGGTGCGGCGGGGGATGTGGTGCAGGGCGGTGGTCATGGCGGTCTCCTTGTGGGGGGGCGCGTGCTCAGGAGCGGAAGAGGCGAGAGTATTGCGTTTCGTGGCGCGCGGAAAGAATCGCGAGCATGGGGCTGAAGGCCTGTCGGGCGTCGTCGCTCAGGGCCATGGCGTGGTCCACCGCATCGGGGATCTGCTGCGCCAGCCGCGCGAGCATGCGCTGGCCCGAGCTCTGGCCGAGCGGCACCGATTTGATGGCGGCCTGCACGAGGTTCTCGGCCCAGCCGAAGGCATAGCCCACCAGGCTGTCGCGCACGCTGGCCTGCGCGCTCGCGGCGGCACAGGCGCAGGCCACCGGGTAGGTGGGCGGGTTCAGGTCGGCGGCCTGCAGTTGCTCGAACACGCCCGCGCCCAGCTCGCCGAGCTGTCGCGCCCACTCGAGCAGCGAGCGCCCCATCTGCTCGGTCTGCAGGCGGAACTCCAGCGTTTCGCGGGTCTGCAGCACCCAGTGATTCAGCTCGCGCACGCGAGGCAGATCCTGCTTGCGCCAGGCGGGGATGGCCTGGGCCGCCACCGCGAGGTCGCTGCGCGCCAGGCCCAGGTGCAGCTGGTCGGTGAGCCAGGCGGCCGCGCTGGCTTCGTCGTGCACTAGGCCCGCGTCCACGGCGGCCTCCAGGCCCTCGGAATAGGAGAAGCCGCCCACGGGCAGCGCGGGCGAGGCCAGCCACAGGATCTGCAGCAGGCTGGCGGCGGAGCGCTCGGGCACCGGGTGGCCCGCGTCAGCCTTGGTCATGTCCGTGGTGGTGATCGTGGCCGTGGCTGTGGTGATGGCCGTGCCCGTGGGCATGGCCGCCGTGGCCCGCACCCTGGGCGCCATAGGCACCGCCCTCGGGTTCGAAGGGCTCGCGCGCCTCCACCACGGTGAGGTGCATGGCGCGCAGCATGTCGGCCAGCACGTGGTCGGGTTCGATCTTGAGGTGGTCGGGCCGCAGTTCGATCGGCACGTGCCGGTTGCCCAGGTGGTAGGCCGCGCGCATCAGGTCGAAGGCCTGGTCCTGCGCAGGGTGGTCGGGGCAGGCGGTGATGCGCAGCACCGGCTGCGGCGCGGCGACCACGCGCAGCAGCGAACCGTCCTGCGTGAGCAGCACGTCGCCGCCGCGCACCACGGTGCCGCGCGGCAGGAACACGCCCACGTGGCGCTCGTCGGTCGTGGTGGCGTCGAAACGGCTTTTCTGGCGGATGTCCCAGTCCAGCACCAGCTGTGCCGCGCGCTGCACCAGCGGCTTGGCGAGGCCCTGGCCTTGGGGGATGAGCTTGGAGACTTGCAGCATCGCGGCGCTCAGAACAGGAAATAGCGCTGCGCCATCGGCAGGCGCGTGGCGGGTTCGCAGGTGAGCAGCACGCCGTCGGCGCGCACCGCGTAGGTCTGCGGGTCGATCTCCATCTTCGGCAGCAGGGCGTTGTGCACCATGTGGGCCTTGGTCACGCCCCGCACGCCTTGCACGGCCGACAGGGTCTTCTGCAGGCCGTAGCGTTCGCCCACGCCGGCCTTGAGGCCGGCCTGCGAGACGAAGGTCAGGCTGCTCTTCGCGGTGGCACCGCCGAAGCTGCCGAACATGGGCCGGTAGTGCACCGGCTGCGGCGTGGGGATGGAGGCGTTGGGGTCGCCCATGGCGGCCAGCGCGATGCTGCCGCCCTTGAGCACCAGCGCCGGCTTCACGCCGAAGAAGGCGGGCTTCCACAGCACCAGGTCGGCCCACTTGCCCACTTCCAGCGAGCCGACGATGTGCGCGATGCCGTGCGCGATGGCCGGGTTGATCGTGTACTTGGCGATGTAGCGCTTGACGCGGAAGTTGTCATGGCGCGAGCTGTCCTCGGGCAGCGTGCCGCGCTGGCTCTTCATCTTGTCGGCCGTCTGCCAGGTGCGGATGATGACCTCGCCCACGCGGCCCATGGCCTGGCTGTCGCTGCTCATCATGCTGATGGCGCCCAGGTCGTGCAGGATGTCCTCGGCCGCGATGGTCTCGCGGCGGATGCGGCTTTCGGCGAAGGCCAGGTCCTCGGCGATGCCCGCGTCCAGGTGGTGGCAGACCATGAGCATGTCCACGTGCTCGTCCAGCGTGTTGACGGTGTAGGGCATGGTCGGGTTGGTGGACGAGGGCAGGAAGTTGGCCTCGCCGACCACGCGCAGGATGTCGGGCGCGTGGCCGCCGCCGGCGCCTTCGGTGTGGAAGGCGCACAGGCTGCGGCCCTTGGTGGCCGCGATGGTGTTCTCCACGAAGCCCGATTCGTTGAGCGTGTCGCTGTGGATCGCGACCTGCACGTCGGCCTCTTCGGCCACGCTCAGGCAGTTGTCGATGGCCGCGGGCGTGGTGCCCCAGTCTTCGTGCAGCTTCAGTCCGATCACGCCGGCGTCGATCTGCTCGTGCAGCGCGGCGGGCAGGCTGGCGTTGCCCTTGCCCAGGAAGCCCAGGTTCATGGGCAGGCCGTCGGCGGCCTGCAGCATGCGCTCGATGTGCCAGGGGCCGGGCGTGCAGGTGGTGGCGAAGGTGCCGGTGGCCGGGCCGGTGCCGCCGCCGAGCATGGTGGTCACGCCCGAGGTCAGCGCCTCGTCCACCTGCTGCGGGCAGATGAAGTGGATGTGGCTGTCGATGCCGCCGGCCGTGACGATGTGGCCTTCGCAGCTGATGACCTCGGTGCCCGGGCCGATGACGATGTCCACGCCGGGCTGGGTGTCGGGGTTGCCGGCCTTGCCGATGGCGACGATGCGCCCGCCCTTCAAGCCGATGTCGGCCTTGACGATGCCCCAGTGGTCGATGATCACCGCGTTGGTCATCACCGTGTCCACCGACCCTTCGGCGCGGGTGCGCTGGCTTTGCGCCATGCCGTCGCGGATGGTCTTGCCGCCGCCGAACTTCACTTCCTCCCCGTAACCACCGGCGGCCAGGGTGTAGTCCTTCTCGATCTCGATCACCAGGCCGGTGTCGGCCAGGCGCAGGCGGTCGCCGACGGTGGGGCCGAACATGTCGGCATAGGCGCTGCGGGGGATGCTTGCCATGGGCTGTCTTTCAGAGGGCGCTTTGGGTCAGGCCACGAAAGCCGTACACGATGCGGTCGCCCGCGTAGTCCACCAGCTCGACGGTGCGCTGCTGGCCGGGCTCGAACCGCACGGCGGTGCCGCTGGCGATGTTCAGCCGCATGCCGCGCGCGGCGGCGCGGTCGAAGTCGAGCGCGCCATTGGTTTCGGCGAAGTGGTAGTGCGAGCCGACCTGGATCGGGCGGTCGGCGCCGTTCTTCACCACCAGGGTGATCGTGCGCCGGCCGGGGTTGAGCGGGTGCTCGCCCGCGTCGGTGAAGAGTTCGCCGGGGATCATGGCTTCAGCCCGCCAGCAGGGACCAGCCCATGTTCAGGCCCATCAGCGCCACCACGCCGCCGGCCACGCGCGGCAGCCAGTGGTTGGCGCGCTTCAGGCCCAGGCCCATGCCGATGCCCACCGCGTGCAGCACGGCCGTGCCCAGCACCATGCCGGCCAGGGCCGCGCCATCGGCCAGCTCCTGTCCGTGCGCCGCGCCGTGGAACAGCGCGAAGGCCCCCACCAGCACCGCGCCCGCCGCCTCGGGCAGCTTCACCTGCGCGGCCAGCAGCAGGCCCACCACCAGCATGGAGGCCGCGATCATCGGCTCGATGGCGGGGAAGGCCACGCCCGCCTGCGCCATCAGCGCGCCGGCCAGCAGCAGGGCGGCGAACGACACCGGTGCGACCCACAGGCGTTTCGTGGTCATGGCGCTCCACACGCCCACGGCCAGCATGGCGGCGAGGTGGTCCAGCCCGGTGATGGGGTGCAGGAAGCCGGTGAGGAAACCGCCGTGGTCGTGCGCATCGCCCACATGGGCGGCGGCGGAGAACGACAGGGCGGCGAGGGTGAGGGCGGGCAGGGCGCGCTTGAGGAAGAAGGCGAAAGTCATGGGGTCTCCTGAATCCTGAATGGGGTCACACGATCGGCTGGTGCACCGTGACGAGTTTCGTGCCGTCGGGGAAGGTGGCTTCCACCTGGATGTCCGGGATCATCTCGGCGATGCCGTCCATCACATCGGCGCGGGTGAGCACGCTGCGGCCTTCGCTCATCAGCTGCGCCACGGTCTTGCCGTCGCGCGCGCCCTCCATCACGGCCGCGCTGATCAGCGCCACCGATTCGGGATAGTTGAGCTTGAGGCCGCGCGCCTTGCGCCGCTCGGCCAGCAAGGCGGCGGTGAAGATCAGCAGCTTGTCTTTCTCTCGGGGCGTGAGTTCCATGGTGGTGCGCGATCGTCAAGGGAGCCTGAGCATACAAGTTGCCCTGGAATCAGCAATTCCCGTGCCCCAGGCCCGGCGTGGCATGAAAGCTGCGAAATCC
>NZ_JBYTAE010000129.1:0-9282 GCF_058787875.1 Hydrogenophaga sp. FW305-3-2-15-A-LB1
GGCCAGGTCCAGGTCGGGGGTGGAGGGGGCCGGGGTCTGTGGCTGGGCCTGCGAGGCGCTGGTGCTGCTGCTCGCGGGCTGGCCGTAACGTTGCGTGGCCAT
Source organism: Hydrogenophaga sp. FW305-3-2-15-A-LB1 (assembly GCF_058787875.1). Lineage (NCBI taxonomy): Bacteria > Pseudomonadati > Pseudomonadota > Betaproteobacteria > Burkholderiales > Comamonadaceae > Hydrogenophaga > Hydrogenophaga sp. FW305-3-2-15-A-LB1. The sequence goes on from NZ_JBYTAE010000129.1 coordinate 103, forward strand.
GCCGGTGTTCAGGGTCTTGGGTTGATCGTCTCGTTTGCCAAAATGCAGTGCCATGCCAGCTCCTTCTGTAAATGAAGCGGTCATGCTAAGCGGCAGGCCGATTACATTCTCGGCCGTTCCGTAAGAGGGGTAACGAGATGAACCGTACATGCGGTTTCATTTTTTCGGGGATGACCTCTTGCGGTTTTCCATCTCGCGGATCAAGGCGCGCGCTTCGTCGCCTTCGGGAATCGGCCGGCCGCTGTCGCGCCATTGCACCGCGTCCTTGAAGCCCGCTTCCTGCGCATGGCGGCGGAACCACAGGCCCTCGGGGTTGTGGCGCGTGATGCCGTCGAACAGCGTGGCCATCTGCTGCGTCTGTTCCAGGCCCATGGTGAGCATGACCTGGTTCACCACCATCTTGTGCATGGCCAGGTGCGAGCGCGGCACGCCCGCGATGCGCTCGGCCAGTTGCATGGTGGTGGCCTCCAGCTGGTCGGCCGGCACGGCCTCGTTGGCCAGGCCCCAGGCCGCGGCGGTGCGGCCGTCGATCACGTTGCCGGTGAACATCATCTGCTTGGCGCGCGCGGCGCCGAGGCGGTAGGTCCACATCGCGGTGGTGGGGCAACCCCAGACGCGCGTGGGCATGTAGCCGATGCGCGCGTCATCGGCCATCACCAGCAGGTCGCAGCACAGCGCGATGTCGCTGCCGCCGGCCACCGCCGCGCCGTGCACCTTGGCGATGGTGGGCTTGGGGCTGCGCCACAGCGCCATGAAGTCTTCGGTGTTGCGCTTCATGAAGGCGTAGTCGTCCATCGGATCCCAGGGGTGGCGCTCCTGTTGACAGGGGTGGTCGATTTCGCCCTCGCCGAACATCGAGAGGTCGTAGCCGCCGCAGAAGCCCTTGCCGGCACCTTCGACCACGATCACGTGCACCTCGTCGTCGGCATTGGCCCATTCCACGGCGGCGCGGATCTCGCGCGGCGTCTCGTCGTTGATGGCGTTGAGGCGTTCGGGGCGGTTGAGCAGCAGGCGCGCGACGCGCGGCTGGTTCGCATCCTTCTCGATGCGCAGGGTGTTGAAGCTGGGCATGGTCATGTCTCCTGGAGTTGTTTTCCCCATGATAGGCAGCACCCGGGCCTGCCGCAGTTGCCTCGGAGACAGTGGTATCGATTCCATATGGTTGCGCACGCAACCGAAAATGGATAAAGTTGCGCACGCAACCATATGAACGCCATGAACCCAGAATTGCCTTCTTCCATTCCCGTGCTGATCGCCGGCGGCGGTCCCGTGGGCCTGACCCTTTCGGCCCTGCTCGCGCGCGAGGGCATCGCCCACCTCGTGATCGAAGCCGACGAGGGCTACTGCACCGGCAGCCGCGCCATCTGCATCTCGCGGCGGTCGCAGGAAATCCTGGGCTGGGTGGGTGCCGATGCGCCGCTGATGGCCAAGGGCCTGAGCTGGACAGGCGGCCGCAGCCACTGGCGCGACACCGAGGTGCTGCACTTCGAGATGCCCGCCGAACCCAGCCAGCGCTTCGCGCCCATGGTCAACATCCAGCAGTTCCATGTGGAAGCGTTCGCCCACCAGGCCGCCCAGGCACAGGGCGAGGCGTCGCGCGTGCTCTGGGCCAGCCGCGTGGTGGCGGTGCGCCCGCAGACCGATGGCGTGCAGGTGGAGGTGGACACGCCGCAGGGGCGGCAGACGGTGCAGGCCGGCTTCGTCGTGGCCTGCGACGGCGGCCGCAGCACGGTGCGCGAGCAGCTCGGCCTGCAGCTCGAAGGCACGCAGTACGACGGCAAGTACGTGATCGTCGACGTGGTGCAGAAGACGCAGCGCCCGGTGGAGCGCCTGGCCTGGTTCGATCCGCCGTCCAACCCCGGCTCCACCATCCTCATGCACCGCCAGCCCGACGACGTCTGGCGCATCGACTACCAGATCCGCGACGACGAAGACCCGGTGGAGGCGGTTAAGCCCGAGAACGTGTTGCCGCGTGTGCGCAGCCACCTGGCCATGATCGGCGAGAACGAGCCCTGGGAACCGTTGTGGATCTCGATCTACAACGCCAAGTGCCTGACGCTGCCGAGCTACCGCCAGGGCCGTGTGTTCTTCGCCGGCGATGCCGCGCACCTGGTGCCCATCTTCGGTGTGCGAGGACTCAATTCGGGCCTGGACGATGCGGCCAACCTGGCCTGGAAGCTGGCCCGCGTGCTGCGCGGCGAATCGCCCGACGCCTTGCTCGACTCCTACTCCACCGAGCGCGTGCACGCCACGCGCGAGAACATCGCCTACGGCGCCAAGAGCACCGAGTTCATGGCACCGCCGAACTTCGCCTACCAGCTCATGCGCGAGGCCACGCTGCGCCTGGCGGTGAGCGACGAGCAGGTGCGCTCGCTGATCAACCCGCGCCAGTCCTCTCCCATCACCTACGTGGGCTCGCCGCTGAACGCGGCGCAGGCCGGCGAATGGGCGGACGACCGCGCGCGGCCCGGCGCGCCCGCCCCCGAAGCCCTGCTGCAGGGCCAGGGGGCCGCACCCTGGCATCTGAGTGGCAGGTTCGGCCAGGGTTTCGTGTGCCTGGCTTTCGGGGGCGCGGGCCCTGGCCTGAGCGACGCCGGTGTCACGGTGCTGGAGATACCACCCGACATCGACACCCTCGGCCAGGCCTGGCGGCGCTACGGCCTGCGCCGTCCGGATGAACCCGCGCTGGTGCTCGTGCGGCCCGACGGCTACGTGATGGGCCGCTGGCACGGCCTGGACCCCGCGCCCCTGCGCGCCGTCCTGAAAGACACCGGAGTGTTCGCATGACCGATACCGATCTCGACCAGAGTTACAGCGCCGTCTGCGAGGCGCTCTCGCAAGTCGGCGAGGCGCGCGCGCCGATGTTCCTCGCCATGCTCAGCCTCTCGCTCATGAGCCGCTTCGAGCGCGCCGAGCAGGTGTTGCCGCTGATCGCGAACGCGTTGGCGCAAAGCGGGGAGGGGACGGACCATGGGCGCTGAAACCACCTCGCTGCAGGACTTCCTCACCTACCGCCTGCACAAGCTCAACAAGATCACCGACCGCCACAGCAGCGAGGCCTACGCGGCAATGGGCCTGGGTGTGAGCGAGGCGCGCTGCCTGGCCGCCATCGGTGAATTCGCGCCGTTGTCGGTGAACGACCTCGCGGCGCGCGCCAACCTGAACAAGGCCCAGGCCAGCCGGGCGGCGCAGATGCTGGTGGACCGCGAGCTGGTGCTCAAGTCCACCAGCGACGCGGACGCGCGCGGTGTGGTGCTGGTGCCCACGCGCAGCGGGCGGGCCCTGTGGAAGAAGGTGATGCGCCTGATCGCGCAGCGCAATGCCGACATCTTTGGTTGCTTGTCCGCGCACGAGCAGCGACAGTTGGAAACATTTTTTGACCGACTGATTGCCCATTCCCGGAAGGACTGCGCCAGCGAGTGACCTGACGCGGTTTATAAAAGCGGCATGAATCCGCTCAACGATCTCGGCTACAAAGCCGACGACCTTCTGGTCCAGGTCACCGAACTGCTGGTGGCCACCTCCGACGGCTCCGACGAACTCATCGACAACGCCGTCTCCGACGTGCTGCGCCTGCTGCGCGAACGCATGAAGATGGACGTGGTGTTCGTCTCCGAATTCACCGATGGCCAGCGCGTGTTCCGCCATGTGTCCCAGGCGCCCGACTCGCCCGTGATCGGCGAAGGCGGCTCGGAGCCGCTGGAGCGCTCCTGGTGCCAGCGTGTGGTCGATGGCCGCCTGCCCAGGTTCATCGCCGATGCCTCGGCCCATCCGCTCGCCTCGGAATTGCTCAGGAGCGTGCCTTTTCCCATCGGCACGCACATCAGCACGCCCATCGTGCTGGAGAACGGCGACATCTACGGCACGCTGTGCTGCTTCAGCTTCCATCCCCAGGACAAGCCCAACACGGAAGACCTGAAGAAACTGGAGTTCACGGCCCGGCTGGCGGCCCAGAAGCTCGATCAGCGGCGCGTGGTGCGCCAAGGCGCCCGAGTCGGCGCCGGAATGGCAGCTCAGGCCCAAATGAAGGGGAATGGGGTTGAAGGCCCCTGAAAAGGGGGTGGGCCCGTAAAATCACGGGTTTTCCAGCCGCCCGCGCTCCGGGTCTGTGCCAGCCCCATGAACGCCCCCATCGACGTCTCCTTCTTCGCGCGCGCCGCCAAGCCGATCACCAGCTACCGCCCCTACTGGGCCAAGCGGTTCGGCGTGGCGCCGTTCCTGCCGATGAGCCGCGCCGAAATGGAGCAGCTGGGCTGGGACAGCTGCGACATCATCCTGGTGACGGGCGACGCTTATGTGGACCACCCCAGCTTCGGCATGGCCGTGGTGGGGCGTGTGCTGGAGGCGCAGGGCTTTCGCGTGGGCATCATCGCCCAGCCTGACTGGACCAGCGCCGAGGCCTTCAAGGCCCTGGGCAAGCCCAACCTGTTCTGGGGCGTGACCGCCGGGAACATGGATTCCATGATCAACCGCTACACGGCGGACCGCAAGATCCGCAGCGACGACGCCTACACGCCGGGCGACGTGGGCGGCAAGCGGCCCGATCGCGCGGCCATCGTCTACAGCCAGCGCTGCCGCGAGGCCTTCAAGGACGTGCCCATCGTGCTCGGCGGCATCGAAGGCAGCCTGCGCCGCATCGCCCACTACGACTACTGGAGCGACAAGGTGCGCCGCAGCGTGGTGGTCGACAGCAAGTGCGACCTGCTGCTGTACGGCAACGCCGAGCGCGCGCTGGTCGAGGTGGCGCACCGCATCGCGGCGCGCGAACCGATCGAGCAGATCACCGACGTGCGCGGCACCGCCTTCGTGCGCCGGCCCGGCGACCCGACGGCCGCGGGCTGGATCGAGATCGATTCGAGCGAGGTCGACACGCCCGGGCGCGTGGAAAGCCACATCAACCCCTACCAGACCACCAGCGAACAGGCCCAGGCCCAGGGGCAGAGCTGCGCCAAGGAAGAGGGCGAGGCCGCCGCGGCGCCGGCCGAGGTCAACCCGGCCATCCAGACGCTGAAGTTCGTGCCCAACCCCGCGCTGCAAGGCAAGGGCCGGCTCAAGGTGCCTCCGCGCGAACGCTCGGTGATCCGCCTGCCCAGCTACGAGCAGGTCAAGAGCGACGCCGTGCTCTACGCCCACGCCAACCGCGTGCTGCACCTCGAGACCAACCCTGGCAATGCGCGCGCGCTCGTGCAGGCGCACGGCGAAGGCACGACCGCGCGCGACGTGTGGATCAACCCGCCGCCGATCCCGCTGACCACGGCCGAGATGGATCACGTGTTCGATCTGCCGTACGGGCGCAGCCCGCACCCGGCCTACGCCGACGAACACGGCAGGCACGACGGCGCGACCAAGATCCCGGCCTGGGAAATGATCCGCTTCAGCGTGAACATCATGCGCGGCTGTTTCGGCGGCTGCACCTTCTGCTCGATCACCGAGCACGAGGGCCGCATCATCCAGAGCCGTTCCGAGGAGTCCATCATCAAGGAGGTGGAGGACATCCGCGACAAGGTGGAAGGCTTCACCGGCGTGGTGTCCGATCTCGGCGGCCCCACGGCCAACATGTACCGCCTGGGCTGCAAGTCGCCCGAGATCGAGGCCGCCTGCCGCAAGCCCAGCTGCGTCTACCCCGGCATCTGCTCCAACCTGCACACCGACCACGGCCCGTTGATCAAGATCTACCGCCGCGCGCGCGAGTTGCGCGGCATCAAGAAGATCCTGATCGGCTCGGGCCTGCGCTACGACCTTGCGGTCAAGAGCCCCGAGTACGTGAAGGAGCTGGTGCAGCACCACGTGGGGGGTTACCTCAAGATCGCGCCCGAGCACACCGAGGGCGGGCCGCTGTCGAAGATGATGAAGCCCGGCATCGGCAGCTACGACCGCTTCAAGCAGCTGTTCGAGAAGTTCAGCGAAGAGGCGGGCAAGAAGCAGTTCCTCATCCCGTATTTCATCGCGGCCCACCCGGGCACCAGCGACGAGGACATGATGAACCTCGCGATCTGGCTCAAGAAGAACGGGTTCCGCGCCGACCAGGTGCAGACCTTCTACCCCAGCCCCATGGCCACCGCGACGGCCATGTACCACACCAACCTGAACCCGCTCAAGGGCATCCACCGCGACGACCGCGCCGAGCGCGTGGACATCGTGCGCGGCGACAAGCGCCGCCGGTTGCACAAGGCCTTCCTGCGCTACCACGACCCGAACAACTGGCCGCTGCTGCGCGAAGCGCTCAAGACCATGGGCCGCGCCGACCTCATCGGCAACGGCAAGCACCACCTCATCCCCACCTTCCAGCCGATGACGGACGGCAGCTACCAGAGCGCGCGCCGCAAGAACAGCACGCCGGTGGGCAACAAGGTGCCGGGCGCCCAGCCGGGCAAGGGCCGCCTGCTCACGCAGCACACCGGCCTGCCGCCGCGTGTCACCGGTTCCGCGCCGGCCAGTGCGGGCAAGCGCAAGCCGCGCTGAAACTCAGGCGGCCGGCGCGCCGAGGAACGCCGGCCACAGGATCCAGGCCAGCAGGGCCAGCATGTTGACCGCCACCGTGCCCCAGTAGATCAGGCGGAACGGCCGCTTGCTCGTCTTGTGGCGCAGGATCTGCTGGGCGAACCACGCGCCCGGCCAGCCGCCGGCCACGGCCAGGCCGTGCAGCCAGTCTTCGGGCGTGCGCTGGACTTCGTTGATGGCCGCGTGCTTGTCGCGCCAGTACATGTAGAACGTGACCAGGTTGATCAGCACCACGGCGGTCAGGATCACCCAGGGGAAGCGCCCCATGCCGATGCCGACCAGCCACAGCAGCAGCCAGAAGGCGATCAGGCCCAGGCCGATCCACAAGGGGCGTTCCTCGCGCCGCTTCTGCCATTGCGAGCGCGAGCGGGCCGCCGGCTGGCGGGGTGGCAGCAGCTCGGCGCCGGCCGGCGGCGGGGGCGGCGCGGGCGCCTCGGTGACGATGGCGTTGCGGGCCGGCTCCACCGACAGCGCGCGCGGGCCTTTGCCGCCCACGTGGATGTCGTCGAACATCACCTGCATGCCTTCGCGCGGCTTGGACGGGCCGCTGTAATCGCGCAGGTGAAAGAAGACGTCGGCGGGGATCTGTGGGCAGCGGATGAAGCCGAAGGCCTTCTCGCTGTCCCAGCGCACCACGGTTCCCTGTTTTTTCATGATCGCGTGTGAAAGGTGTCGGGTGGAAAATCCGCTCGGTTGCCATGGTATCCGAAATGGCGCAAAATGCGCCATCCAGGAGATTTCCATGTCGTCTTCCAGCAGCAGCGCATTTTCCTCGGTCAAGTTGCCCGCCGGCCTGGTTCGGCAGGCGCGTGAGGCCGCGCAGCCCCAGCGCCGCTCGGTGGCGGGCCAGATCGAATACTGGGCCACGCTGGGCCGCATCGCCGAAGAAACGGGCCTGACGGTGCAGGAAGCCCGCGAAGCCATCGCCCGGTACGACGCCGCCGCCCGCCACGCCGAGGCGGCGGCCGATCCGGTCGATGCGATCGAGGCCCGCTTCCTGGCCGCCGAATCCAGCGGCCGCCTGGCCCAGGCCGTGCGCCAGACCGTGCTCGACAACCGCAGCAAGGCACCGGCCGCTCGCCGCGCCGCGTGACCCAGCCGGTTTTCTACCTGCTCGCCGGCCCCAACGGTGCCGGCAAGTCCACGCTGTACCGGGCCGCGCTGGCCACCGGGCTGATCCCGCCCGAGGCCGAGTTCGTCAACGCCGACCTGCACGAGGCCGCGCACCTGCAGCACATCAGCCACCCGTTGAAGCGTTCGCAGATGGCGCGGCAATGGGCCGACCAGCAGCGCGCGGCCTGCCTGGCGGCGGGTGAGTCCTTCGTGAGCGAAACTGTCTTCTCGCACCCGTCCAAGCTCGATCTGCTGGCGGCGGCGAAGGCGGCCGGTTTCGCGGTCGTGTTGCTGGTGGTCTGCGTGGACGAACCGCGGCAACTGCTCGCGCGCGTGCAGCAGCGCGAAAGCGAGGGCGGCCACAGCGTGCCGCCCGAGCGCATCCTGGCGCGTTACCCGCGCACGCTGGCGAACCTGGCGAAGGCGGTCGCGCTCGCCGACCTGGCCTTGCTGTACGACACCTCCGGCCCGCGCAACCGCGTGGTGCAGCCACCGCGCCTGGTGGCGCGCTGCCGTGCCGGGCGCGCGCTGTGGAAGAACCCGGTGCGCTGGCCGGCCTGGGCCGAGCAACTGCTGGCCGAGGTGCCCGAAGGCCCGCCGGCCGCCGCCCATTGATTACAGTGCGGCATGTCCGACGAATCGCAGATCGAAATTCCCCCGTCCTTCCTGGCGCTGTATGTGGCGCCCGGGCGCCAGAAACCCAGCCTGCCGCGCGACGAGCTGGCCGCGCGCTATGAGCTGTGCGAGGACATGGCGCAGATGCTCACCGAGACCGCGCGCAACATGGAATTCGGCCTCGGCATCACCGAGGCCGACGTGCTCGCGCGCTGCCTGCAGGGTTTGCGGGTGGAGCCCACGGTGGTGAGCGAGGCCGAGTCGGTGTGGGTGGTGCACCGCCTGGCCGAACTGCTGGATTGGCGAGCACCCGAGGGCGGTGCGCCCGTGGCCTGACGGCCGCGACTCAGCGCGACTTGGTGGCGCGCAGGCACACCAGGCAGGCGAAGGCGCTCAGGCCCAGTGCGCTGGAGATCCACAGCGCGCCTTCGCCCCAGCGCTCGAGGCAGGCGCCGAACACCAGCGGCGCAAAAGCCTGCGCCAGGCGCGAGGGCAGCATGATGAGGCCTTGCCGCCGGCCATAGCCCGCGGGGCCGAAGTACACCAGTGGCAGCGTGCCCTTGGCGATGGTCATGATGCCGTTGCCCGCGCCGTGCAGGATGGCGAACAGCGGCCCGGCCACCGGGCCCAGCAGCATCCAGCAGGCGACCCCCAGGGGATGGCCCAGGGCCGCGGCGCGCGCGGCGAACACCGGGTGCAGCCGCCGCAGCAGGCCGAACTCCAGCAGCCGGCCCGCCACCTGCGCGGGCCCGACCAGGGCGCCGATGGCAACCGCGCCGGCCAGGGTGGCACCCCCGGCCATCAGCAGGGCCGGCAGGTGCGCCGCCATGGCCGTGCTCACGAACCAGGTGGCGGCGAACACATAGGCCAGCACACCGGCCGTCCAGCGGTGCGGCGGTGCCTGCGGTGCGGGCGCATCGGGGGAGGGTGGCGCCGCGTTGCGGGCTGGCT
>NZ_JBYTAE010000130.1:0-8958 GCF_058787875.1 Hydrogenophaga sp. FW305-3-2-15-A-LB1
GGTAGGGGGCGGGGGCGTGCATGCGCGTATTGTGGCAAACGCCCCTTTTCGCCGTGTGAAGGCCGCCGCGACGCGGCTTGCCCGGCTGAACTGGGAAAGTTGACAGGGGGCTGGGCGCCCGAAAATGCGCCGCAGGTGTGGTGAACTCCACGGTAAGAAGAAAATACTGGTCTCCGAGTGCTCACCATCCGGCGTGTCAGCCGCTATTCTTCAGTCAACACATCTTGTTACTGATCCGCGGGAGACCCTGCGCACCACCAGTCCGCCCATGTTGACCACCAAAAAGCCCTCTTCGCACAGCTTTGCCAACACCAAGCCCAGCGCCAGTGAGCCCGAGTCGTGGTCGCTGGACGAGCATTGGCCGACCCTGTTGTCCGGCTTGGCCGATCAGGTCACGGAAGGGGTGAGTGCACTGCAGAACACCATCGATCTCCTGTTGAGCAAGGGCACCATCAGCCGGCAGGAGCACCGGGCGCTGAGCATCCCGGCCGAGCGCATCAAGCAGTCCGGCGTCAGCGCGCAGCAGATCCACCGCTTCTATGGCGGGCGCATCCGGCAATCGCATGAAAAGGTGGGCATGGCCGACCTCGTGGAAGGCGTGCTGCAGGAGCGCAAGAAGGAATTTGCCGTGCTGGGCATCGAGATGCGGCGCAAGCTCAAGCCGGTCGAGGTGCTGGTGGACCCGACCGTGGCCCACACCTTCGTCAACGCCGTGCTTGACTGGGGGCTGCCGTTCGGCAGTCGCATGGACGTTCGCATGGACACCAATGCCTGGCCGCGGCACGCCCGGTTGCAGTTGCGCGTCTCCAACGACGGCGCACCCCCGTCGAGCCACGCGTCGGCGGACAGCCTGAGCTGGCTGCTGGTGCGCCAGATCGCGCTCGCGGCCGGCGGCATCGAAATCGACCGCCAGGTCACCGACGATGGCGTGAACTTCACCGCCCTGTTCAGCCGCACGGTGCAGGCGGTGGACGGCATCTCGGCCGTGGACCTCTCGGACGACCATTCCTCGATGTTCAAATCGCTGTCCGGCGTGTATGTGCTGACCATCTCGCCCACGTTGCAGATCCGCGCCGATGTGCGCGACGCCTTGCGCGAGATCGGCATCGGTTCGGACAGCGTGGTCGACTTCCGGCAGGCGCGCGAGGCGATCCTCTCCCGCATGCCCAACCTCATCGTCGTGGATGCCGGGATCAAGGACGAAGGCTTCGATCAGTTCCGCCGCGAACTGCTGCGCGAAGTGTTGGAGTTCCCCTTCGTCGAGATCTCGCCGGACGACAGCTCGTTCGACATGTCGGGCTTTGGTGAGTTCTCCATGGCCAAGGTGGGGCGGGGTAACATCCGCGAAGCCCTGGGCACGGCGGTGATGTTTGAACTCGCCAAAATGATGTGACCTGTTCCGCCTACAACAAAAAATCGAACAGAACAATGTCAGAACTGACAGGTTCTCTTGGTTTCCGCCCCTTCTTGGTGTAATATTTCTGTCGAGCTTGCCGAAAGGTCGGCTCCCCGCTTTTCCTCCCTGAGCGGGTGCCTTAGTGTGTGACAGCAAAAAGGCTTCCTGACCCGGCCCGAAAGGCCGGGTTTTTTTTGCCCTGTCAATTCTGGCGATTTGCCCGCCTCGGCCCGTTCCCTGAAGCCCCGGGGCTACACTGCCCGGATGCTCTGGGTCAAGTCCTTCCACATCGTTTTCGTGGCCAGCTGGTTTGCCGGCTTGTTCTACCTGCCGCGCATCTTCGTGAACCTGGCGATGGTGCCTCCAGAGAGCGTCGCGGAGCGTGAGCGCCTGCTTCTGATGGCGCGCAAGCTGATGCGTTTCACCACCATTCTGGCGGTGCCGGCCCTGGCCCTGGGGCTGTGGCTCTGGCTGGGCTACGGCATTGGCCGGGGGGCGGGCAACGGCTGGATGCACGCCAAGCTTGCCGCGGTTGTCCTCATCCTGGGCTATCACCATGCCTGCGGCCTGCTGTTGCGCCGGTTCGTGGAAGGTACTCAGCGGCGCAGCCACGTCTGGTACCGCTGGTTCAACGAAGTGCCTGTGATCCTGCTGGTGGCCGTGGTGGTGCTGGTGGTGGTCAAGCCCTTCTGACGCTTTGAAAACCCGCTCCTCCGCCTGGCCGCTGGCACTGTTGTTTGCCGGCGTGGTGGTGTACGCCAGCCTGTACCCATTCACGGGATGGCGCGTGCAGGGCGTGTCGCCGTTGGCCTTCCTGTGGGCGCCGCTGCCGCAGTACTGGACCGGTTTCGACGTGGCCTCCAACCTGCTGGGCTACGCCCCCCTGGGTTTTTTGTTGAGCCTGGCGATGCTGCGATCGGGCTGGGGGCGGTGGTCCTGGTGGTTGGCGTTCGGGGTGTCGGCGTTGTTGTCCCTGGCGGTGGAGACTCTGCAGAACTACCTGCCGATGCGGGTGCCGTCCAATGTCGACTTCGTGCTCAACAGCGCTGGCGCGGCCCTCGGCGCGGCCTGTGCCTGGGGGTTGGAGCGCCTGGGGGTGCTGCGCCATTGGAGCCAGTTTCGCGCCAACTGGTTCGAGCCCTCGGCCCACGGCAGCCTGGTGCTGCTGGCGCTCTGGCCGTTTGCGCTGCTCTACCCGCTGTCGGTGCCGTTTGGTCTGGGCCAGGTCTGGGATCGGCTGGAGGCTGGCCTGGTGCTCTTGCTGGAGGACACCCCTTTCCTGACCTGGGTGCCCGTGCGCCTGGAAGCTCCCGACCCGCTCAGCCCGCTGGCCGAAGCCTTCTGCATTTCGCTGTGCTTGCTGTCGCCTTTGCTGATGGGGTTTGCCGAAATGCGATCGGTGCTGCGCCGGGTTTTCTTCCTGCTGATGTTCTTTCTGGCCGCGGCGGGCGCGGCGGGCCTGTCGGCCGCCCTCACCTATGGGCCATCCCATGCCTGGGCGTGGGTCAGTCCGCAGGCCACCATGGGCCTGGTCATGGCGGTGCTGCTGGGCCTGGCGATGCTGGGACTCCCGCGCCGGTTGTGCAACGTGGTGATGCTGCTGACCCTGGCGGTGTCGCTGACGCTCCTCAACCTCGCGCCCGACAGTCCCTACTTCGCGCAGTCGCTGGAAGTCTGGGAGCAGGGGCGCTTCATCCGTTTCCACGGAATTTCGCAGTGGCTGGGCTGGCTGTGGCCCTTCGCCGCCCTGATCTTCGGCCTGCGCGTGGTCGCGCGTGCACCGCTGGCCTCGGAGCGGACCACTAAAATTCCGCCATGAGCGAAAACAAGTCCTACTACGAGCGGCACATCTTCTTCTGCCTCAATCAGCGAGAAGGTGGCGAAGCCTCGTGCGCCCAGCACCAGGCGCAGGCCGCATTCGATCGCTGCAAGTCGCAGGCCAAGGCGCTGGGCCTGTCGGGCGCGGGCAAGGTGCGCGTCAACAAGGCAGGATGCCTGGACCGCTGTGCCGGCGGCCCGATCGCCGTCGTGTACCCGGAGGCGGTCTGGTACAGCTACGTGGATGAGCACGACATCGATGAAATCGTGCAATCGCACCTGCGCGACGGTGTGGTGGTGCAACGCCTGCTGACGCCACCGGACGTGGGGCGCTGAGGCGCGATGAACGCACAAACCGAGTTTCTGTCGATCGTTGGCCCCACGGGCCAGCTGGAGCTGGCGATCGACCGCCCCACGGAAGCGGTGCGAGGCACCGCCGTGATTGCCCACCCCCATCCCTTGCACGGTGGCACGCTGACCAACAAGGTGGTCCAGACCCTGGCGCGGGCCTGCGTGCAAGCCGGCTGGACCGCGGTGCGCTTCAACTTTCGCGGAGTCGGCCAGAGCGAGGGTGTCTACGACGAAGGGCGCGGCGAGCTCGACGATCTGATGGCGGTGATCGAGGCGCAGGCGCCAAGCGGCCCGCTGTGCCTGGCCGGCTTTTCGTTCGGCTCCTTCGTGACCAGCCATGCCGCCGCCCGGCTGCACGACTCGCGGGACATCCAGCACCTGGTGCTGATCGGGACCGCGGCCAGCCGTTTCGAGGTGGCGCCGGTGGCGGCGGAACTTCATGCCCGCACGCTGGTCGTTCATGGCGAGCAGGACGACACGGTGCCCTTGTCGTCCGTCATGGACTGGGCCCGCCCCCAATCGCTGCCGGTGCTGGTGGTGCCCGGTGGCGGCCATTTCTTCCACGGCCAGCTCCCGTTGTTGCGGGATCTGGTGCTGCGTCACCTGCGGGCCTGACCGCTCGCGGGTTCTCTTGTTTTCCCCTTTGAAGGACCGGATTTTGTTGCGTCGTCTCTTTTCCCGTTTTCTGTTGTGCCTGTCCCTCGGTGTGATGGTGCCCGCGCTGGCGCAGATGCCCGCCCCGCCCGAGGTGGCCGCGCGCGCCTACCTGCTGCTGGACGCGACCTCCGGCCAGGTGCTCGCCGCCAAGGACCCGGACCAGGCGGTCGAGCCCGCGTCGCTGACCAAGCTCATGACCGCCTACCTGGTGTTTGACGCGCTCAAGGCCGGCAAGATCAGCCTCGCCCAGACCTTTGGCGTGAGCGAGCGCGCCTGGAAGATGCCCGGATCGCGCATGTTCATCGACCCCAAGATGCAGGTGCCGGTGGAGGATCTGATCAAGGGCATGATCGTGCAGTCGGGCAACGACGCGACGGTGGCGCTCGCCGAGGGCGTGGCCGGGTCGGTCGAACGCTTCGTGCAGCTCATGAACGAACAGGCCAAGGCCCTGGGCATGGCGTCCACCACCTACCGCAACGTGGAAGGCCTCACCGAAGCCGGTCATACCACCACCGCGCGCGACCTGGCCACGCTGGCCACGCGCCTGATGGCCGACTTCCCCCAGTACGTGCCGTACTACGCCATCCAGCGTTACCGCTACCCGGGCACGCCCGCCGCCAACGACACCAACCGCAACCTGCTGCTGTTCCGCGACCCGAGCGTGGACGGCCTGAAAACCGGGCACACCAACGCGGCCGGCTATTGCCTGGTCGCCACCGCGCGCCGGCAGGTGCCAGGCCTGGGTGAGGGTGCCCAAGGGCAGCGGCGCCTGATCAGCGTGCTGCTGGGTGCATCCAGCGAAAACGCCCGGGCCGCCGAAAGCCAGAAACTGCTCAACTGGGGCTACACCGCGTTCGACGCCGTGCGCCTGATCCCCGTTGGTCAGCCGGTGGCGACGCCCCGCATCTGGAAGGGCAAGGCCGATCAGGTCCGCCTGGGCCGGGCCGAAGGCGTGGTTGTGTCGGTGCCCGCGGGCGAGGGCGCCAAGCTCAAGTCCGAGGTGGTCCGCCCCGATCCGCTGGTGGCGCCCCTGATGAAAGGGCAGTCCGTCGGCACGCTGCGCGTGACCACTGCCAGCGGCGCCACGGTGGCTGAAATCCCGTTGACCGTGCTCGAGACGGTCGAGGAAAGCGGCATCTTCGGCCGCGCGTGGGACGCGATCCGCCTCTGGATCCAGTGACGCTTCGAGCTCCACGGCCCTTCTGAAGGGCTCGCATTGTCAGAAAATCGGCCACGTGCTACAGTAGAGGGCTTTTCGGAATCTTCCGAGGAGTTTTCGTTTTCGCTTTTTTCAAACGTTTAGGGACGTTTTAATGCCAACCATCAATCAACTCGTGCGCCACGGCCGGGAGGTCGAAAAGACCAAATCCAAGAGCCCGGCCATGGAAAACTCTCCGCAGCGTCGCGGTGTGTGCACCCGTGTGTACACCACGACCCCCAAGAAGCCCAACTCCGCTCTGCGCAAGGTTGCCAAGGTGCGCCTGACCAACGGTTTTGAGGTGATCTCCTACATCGGCGGTGAAGGCCACAACCTCCAGGAACACAGCGTCGTGCTGGTCCGTGGCGGTCGTGTCAAGGACTTGCCCGGTGTGCGTTACCACATCGTGCGCGGCTCGCTCGATCTGCAAGGCGTGAAAGACCGCAAGCAGTCGCGCTCCAAGTACGGTGCCAAGCGCCCCAAGAAGGCCTGATCGTTCGAAATTTCCGGTGTTTGTTCCGCCTGGCAGGTGGTTCAAGCGCAGTGGCCCACAACACGGAATGGTCCGTGCGGGTCGAGTAAGTGAGAGTTTTTGCATGACTCTCGCGGCCCCTGAAAAGGTGCCAACTGAAGCAATATGAGGTGAAAAATGCCACGTCGTCGCGAAGTCCCTAAACGTGAAATCCTGCCGGATCCCAAGTTCGGCAATGTCGAGCTCTCCAAGTTCATGAACGTGATCATGGAAGGCGGCAAGAAGGCAGTCGCCGAGCGCATCATTTACGGTGCGCTGGAGCAGATCGAGAAGAAGAGCGGCAAAGATCCGGTCGAAATCTTCTCGGTCGCCATCAACAACGTCAAGCCCATGGTGGAAGTGAAGTCCCGCCGCGTGGGCGGTGCCAACTACCAGGTGCCGGTCGAAGTCCGGCCCGTGCGTCGTCTGGCCCTGTCCATGCGCTGGATCAAAGAGGCTGCCCGCAAGCGCAGCGAGAAGTCCATGGCCCTGCGCCTGGCCAACGAGCTGATCGAGGCCACCGAAGGCCGTGGCGGCGCCATGAAGCGGCGTGATGAAGTGCACCGCATGGCCGAAGCCAACAAGGCCTTCAGCCACTTCCGCTTCTGATCCGGGCTGCCGTCCAGCAGAGCATCCAGAACCGAGAGCCCGCATTCCCTGAATTAGGGGAGCGGGCTCGTCCCCTTTTCGGAGTATTTCCATGTCCCGCACCACGCCCCTTGAGCGTTATCGCAACATCGGTATTTCCGCGCACATCGATGCCGGCAAGACCACCACCACCGAACGCATCCTGTTCTACACCGGTGTGAACCACAAGATCGGCGAAGTTCATGATGGCGCCGCCACCATGGACTGGATGGAGCAGGAGCAGGAGCGTGGCATCACGATCACCTCGGCTGCCACCACCTGCTTCTGGAAGGGCATGGACCTGTCCTACCCCGAGCACCGCTTCAACATCATCGACACCCCCGGCCACGTGGACTTCACCATCGAGGTGGAGCGTTCCATGCGCGTGCTGGACGGCGCCTGCATGGTGTACTGCGCCGTGGGCGGCGTGCAGCCGCAGTCGGAAACCGTCTGGCGTCAGGCCAACAAGTACAAGGTGCCCCGCCTCGCGTTCGTCAACAAGATGGACCGCACCGGCGCCAACTTCTTCAAGGTCTATGACCAGATGCGTCTGCGCCTGAAGGCCAACCCGGTGCCGATCGTGATCCCGATCGGTGCCGAAGACAACTTCAAGGGCGTGGTCGACCTCATCAAGATGAAGGCGATCATCTGGGACGAGGCGTCCCAAGGCATGAAGTTCGAGTTCCAGGACATCCCGGCCGAACTGCAGGCGCAAGCCGAAGAGTGGCGCGAGAAGATGATCGAGGCCGCCGCCGAATCCAGCGAAGAGCTGATGAACAAGTACCTTGAGGAAGGCAACCTGACGGAAGCCGAAATCAAGCAAGGCATCCGTGCGCGCACGCTGGCCACCGAAATCCAGCCGATGCTGTGCGGCACCGCGTTCAAGAACAAGGGCGTGCAGCGCATGCTCGACGCCGTGATCGACTTCCTGCCCTCGCCAGTGGACATTCCTCCCGTGGGCGGCACCGATGACAACGAGGAACCCACCTCGCGCAAGGCGTCCGACGACGAGAAGCTGTCCGCCCTGGCGTTCAAGCTGATGACCGACCCGTACGTGGGCCAGCTCACGTTCGTGCGCGTGTATTCCGGCGTGCTCAAGAAGGGCGACTCGGTCTACAACCCGGTCAAGGGCAAGAAGGAGCGCATCGGTCGTATCGTGCAGATGCACGCGAACAACCGCCTGGAAGTGGAAGAAATCCGCGCCGGCGACATCGCTGCCTGCGTGGGCCTCAAGGACGTGACGACGGGTGAGACCCTGTGCGATCCGGACGCCATCATCATGCTCGAGCGCATGGTCTTCCCCGAGCCCGTGATTGCGCAGGCCGTGGAACCCAAGACCAAGGCCGACCAGGAAAAGATGGGCATTGCGCTGCAACGCCTGGCTTCCGAAGATCCTTCGTTCCGCGTCAAGACCGACGAAGAGTCCGGCCAGACCATCATCTCTGGCATGGGCGAGTTGCACCTGGAAATCATTGTCGACCGCATGAAGCGCGAGTTCGGCGTGGAAGCCAACGTCGGCAAGCCCCAGGTGGCTTACCGCGAAACCATCCGCAAGAGCGTGGACGAAGCCGAAGGCAAGTTCGTGCGCCAGTCGGGCGGTAAGGGTCAGTACGGCCACGTGGTGTTCAAGATCGAACCCAACGAAGCCGGCAAGGGCTTCGAATTCGTGGACGCCATCAAGGGCGGCGTGGTGCCGCGCGAGTACATCCCGGCGGTGGAAAAGGGCGTGATCGAGGCGCTCAACGCCGGTGTGCTGGCGGGCTTCCCCGTCGTGGACGTCAAGGTCACGCTGCACTTCGGTTCGTACCACGACGTGGACTCGTCCGAAATGGCGTTCAAGATGGCCGCCATCTTCGGCTTCAAGGAAGGTTGCAAGAAGGCCAGCCCGGTCATCCTGGAACCCATGATGGCCGTGGAAGTGGAAACGCCTGAAGACTACGCCGGCAACGTGATGGGCGATCTGTCCAGCCGTCGCGGCATGGTGCAGGGCATGGAAGACATGGTGGGCGGCGGCAAGGCCATCAAGGCCGAAGTGCCCCTGTCCGAAATGTTCGGCTACTCGACCACGCTGCGCTCGATGTCGCAAGGCCGTGCCACGTACACGATGGAGTTCAAGCACTACTCCGAAGCGCCGCGCAACGTGTCCGAAGCCATCGTGGCTGCACGCGCGAAGTAAATACCTTGGGGATGGGGCGCTTTCGGGCGCGCTGTCCCCAATTGATCAGCCGGTCTGCGACCATGCGCCGCCCTGTTCCCGTGCGGGGCGATCCAGCAGTGTGGTGCAGACCTTAAACCGTGACACGGGTTTGTTCTTTAGGAATTGAAAATGGCAAAAGAGAAATTTGAGCGGACCAAGCCGCACGTGAACGTGGGCACGATTGGTCACGTGGACCATGGCAA
>NZ_JBYTAE010000131.1:0-8800 GCF_058787875.1 Hydrogenophaga sp. FW305-3-2-15-A-LB1
GAACCCCACGTTTCCCCTCGCAACCCATTCACAGATACCCCAGGAGTCCATCATGGCCGATCCGATGCGCATCCGCGCCGCTCTCGCCGGTGACGAAACCACCGTTCGCATCCTCATGTCCCACGTCATGGAGCCCGGCACGCGGCGCGACGCGGCGGGTGCCCTCATCCCCGCCCATTTCATCAAGGAAGTGGAAGCCACGCACAACGGCAAGGTCGTGCTGAGCTCGCTGTTCACCGGCTCGGTGGCGCAGAACCCCTTCCTGTCCTTCAAGTTCAAGGGCGCCGCCAAGGGCGACAAGGTCACGGTGAAGTGGGTCGACACCAAGGGCGACACGCGCACCGACGAAGCTGTCATCGCATAACACCCCCGCCGCGCTTCGCGCGACCCCCTCCAGGGGGCGTCACCAGCGGCCCGGCAAAGCCGGTTCCGCGGTGACTCTGGAAGTGTCGCCCCACCGCCTTTTTTGATAACAACGAGGAGACTCCCCATGAAATTCCAGCTTGCTTCAGCCGCGCTGGTGCTCGGTGGCCTGATGGCTGCTGGCGCCGTGCACGCCCAGGATGCGACCGCCGAAGGCATCGCGAAATACCGGGAAATGCTGCAGGACGGCAACCCCGCCGAACTGTTCGAGATGAAGGGGGAAGAACTCTGGAAACAGAAACGGGGCCCGAAGAACGCATCGCTGGAGCAGTGCGACCTGGGCAAGGGCCCCGGTGTCATCAAGGGTGCCTTCGTCGAGATGCCGCGCTTCTTCAAGGACACCGGCCGCGTGCAGGACCTGGAGACCCGCCTGATCACCTGCATGGAAACGCTGCAGGGCTTCAACGGTGCCGAGATCGCCAAGACGCCGTTCGGCCGCGGCGAGATGGCCAACCTGACGGCCCTGGCCACCTACGTGGCGACCGCCTCCAAGGGCATGCGCTTCAACCTGCCGCAATCGCACGCGCAGGAAAAGCTGATGTACGAAGCCGGCAAGCGCATGTTCTTCACGCGCGGCGGCACGCACGACTTCTCGTGCGCCTCCTGCCACGGTGAGAGCGACAAGCGCATCCGCCTGCAGGACCTGCCCAACCTCACCAAGAACCCGGGCGACGGCATCGGCTTCGCCGCCTGGCCGGCCTACCGCGTGTCCAACTCGCAGATGTGGGGCATGCAACTGCGCCTGAACGACTGTTTCCGCCAGCAGCGCTTCCCCGAGCCCAAGTTCGGCAGCGACGCCACCATTGCACTCGGTGTCTACATGGGCGTGAACGCCAAGACCGCCGAGTCCATCGTGCCCGCCATCAAGCGCTGAACCGGAGACACCGACCATGAACAAAGCCATTGCATTCGCCCTGCTGCCCGTGGCGGCCCTCGCGCTCTCCGCGTGCACCGTGTCGCCTTCGGCCGCCGAGTACGACAAGGCCGCGGCCGACATCATCAAGAACTCCTTCCAGGACCGCGGCATCGCCAAGGTGGACCGCCTGGTGCAGGACGACGCCAACCGCGAATGCGCGGCCGCCGACGTGGCGGGCAAGACCATCGACCCGGCCGTCGCCAAGGCCATCGAAGCGGCCAACATGAAGACCGTGAAGTGGCCCAGCGACGGCAAGTTCCTCGGCGACTGGAAAGAGGGCGAGAAGATCGCCCAGAGCGGCCGGGGCATGACCTGGACCGACAAGGCCGGCGACGCCAACGGCGGCAACTGCTACAACTGCCACCAGATCAGCAAGGAAGAAATCTCCTTCGGCACCCTGGGCCCGAGCCTGTACAACTACGGCAAGCTGCGCGGCGTCACTGACCCGAACAGCGCCGGTGGCAAGGCCATCGTGGAGTACACCTGGGGCAAGCTCTGGAACTCGCGCGCCTACAACGCCTGCTCGCAGATGCCGCGCGTGGGCCACATGGCCATCCTCAACGAGAAGCAGCTCAAGGACGTGATGGCCCTGCTGCTGGACCCGGCCTCGCCCGTCAACAAGTAGAGCGATCGGCCCCGGCTGCGCACCGCAGCCGGGGCCCTTCAAAAAAATTTCGCTCAAATATCAGTCATCAGTTATCAATCAAGGACAGAGATGAGTTTCAGTCGCCGTGAATTCATGCAGGTGCTCGCCGTGGCCAGTGCCACCGGCATGGCCCTGAACCACCGCGACGTGCTGGCCGCCGCGCCCGGCGCGGGTGAAAAGCTGTACGACGTGCCGACCTTCGGCAACGTGAGCTTCCTGCACTTCACCGACTGCCATGCCCAGCTGCAGCCGATCTACTTCCGCGAGCCCAATGTCAACCTCGGCGTGGCCGAGGCCGTGGGCCGCGCGCCGCACATCGTCGGCGAGAAGCTGCTCAAGCACTTCAACATCAAACCGGGCACCGCGAGCGCGCACGCGTTCTCGTACCTCAACTTCAGCCAGGCCGCGAAGACCTACGGCAAGGTGGGCGGCTTCGCGCACATGGCCACGCTGATCAAGCAGTTGCGCGCCAGCCGGCCGCACGCGCTGCTGCTCGACGGCGGCGACACCTGGCAGGGCTCGGCCACCTCGCTGTGGACCAACGGCCAGGACATGGTCGACGCCTGCAAGCTGCTGGGCGTGAACATGATGACGCCCCACTGGGAGTTCACCTTCGGCGCCAAGCGCGTGCAGGAGATCGTGGAGAAGGACTTCAAGGGGAACATGGAATTCCTCGCGCAAAACGTCAAGACCACCGACTTCGAAGACCTGGTGTTCAAGCCCTACGCGCTGCGCGAGATGAACGGCGTGCAGGTGGCCGTGATCGGCCAGGCCTTCCCCTACACCCCCATCGCCAACCCGCGCTACATGGTGCCCGACTGGACCTTCGGCATCCAGGACGAGCACATGCAGAAGATGGTGGACGAGGCGCGCGGCAAAGGCGCGCAGGTCGTCGTGGTGCTCTCGCACAACGGCATGGACGTGGACATCAAGATGGCCTCGCGCGTGCGCGGCATCGACGCCATCCTCGGCGGCCACACGCACGACGGCATGCCCGCGCCCACCATCGTGAAGAACGGTGGCGGCCAGACCCTGGTGACCAACGCCGGCTCCAACAGCAAGTTCGTCGGCGTGCTCGACTTCGACGTGCGCGGCGGCAAGGTGCAGGACTTCCGCTACAAGCTGATGCCGGTGTTCTCCAACCTGCTGCCGGCCGACGCCGAGATGCAGGCCTACATCGACAAGGTGCGCGCGCCCTACAAGGACAAGCTCGGCGAGAAGCTCGCCGTCACCGAAGAGTTGCTGTACCGCCGCGGCAACTTCAACGGCTCGTGGGACCAGGTCATCTGCGACGCGCTGATGCAGAACAAGGGCGCCGACATGGCCTTCTCGCCGGGCGTGCGCTGGGGCACCTCGCTGTTGCCGGGCGACACCATCACCTACGAGCGCATGATGGACCAGATGGCCATGACCTACCCGGCCACCACGCTCAACGAGTTCACCGGCGAGCAGATCAAGACCATCCTCGAAGACGTGGCCGACAACATCTTCAATCCCGACCCCTACTACCAGCAGGGCGGCGATATGGTGCGCGTGGGTGGCATGCAGTACACGGTCTCGCCCAAGGCGGCGATGGGCCAGCGCATCAACAACATGATGCTCAAGGGCAAGCCGATCGAAGCCGACAAGACCTACAAGGTCGCGGGCTGGGCCTCGGTGCAGGAAGGCGCCAAGGGCGAGCCGATCTGGGACGTGGTCTCGGGCTACCTGCGCGACAAGAAGGTCATCAAGGGCGTGAAGATCAACACCCCGCGCATCGTCGGCATGGACGGCAACCCAGGCCAGGCCGCGTAAGCCGACACGACGCACCGCAAGGCAAAAAGCCCTCCGGCCGAAATCGACCGGAGGGCATGAAACCTTGGAAAAGGCAGGAAGTAACGCGAAAGCGGGAAATCAGAAGTCGTGGCGCACGCCGACCGAGTACATGCGGCGGTCGGTCGTGGTGACACCAGCGCCGTTCTCCACGTCGCCGTCGAGGTAAGCGCCGTACACGCGGGTGCGCTTGGACAGCGCGTAGGTCACGCCAGCGGACAGCGCGGAACCCTTGGCGGTCGTGGCACCCGCGGTGTTCTCGGCCTTGCTGTAGGCGTAGCCCACCGAGAAGTCCAGGTTGCCCACGGGGACGTTCACGCCGATGGCGTAGCCATTGGCCTTGGCGCCGTTCTTGATTTCAGCGCGGTTGTAGCCGGCCGAGAGGCGGGCCACGCCGAAGTTGTACGCGCCACCGACGGTGGTGTACTCGCGGTTGTTGGCCTTCTGCTCCTGATAGCCCACACCCACGTCCAGGTTGCCGGCGCGGTAGCGCAGGTTGAACGCGGTGGTGTCGGCCTTCACGGTCGAGTCTTCGTCCAGACCGTAGCTGGCGCCGAGGCTGAAGCCGCCGAAGGAGGGCGATTCGTAGCGCAGCTGGTTGCTGGCGCGGCTCGAGTAGTCGGCCACACCGGCGGTGTAGGCGATCTTGGTCGGGCTGAATTCCGAGTCCCAGAGGTTGCTGCTGATGCTCAGGTCGCGGATGTCGTCGAACGAGGTGTCGTGACGGCCGAGCTTGAGCGTGCCGAAGCCGCCGCTCAGGCCGACGATGGACATGCGGTCGAACGCGCTGCCGGCGGCTTGCGTGCCGGCGCTGCTGTCAAAGCCTTGCTCCAGACCGAAGATGGCCTTGAGGCCGCCGCCCAGGTCTTCGCTGCCGCGCACGCCCCAGCGGGTGGAGGTCAGGTTGCCGCTGAACATCTGCGTGCTGCTCACACCGTTGACCTTGTTGGAACCGACCGAGGTGTCGATGCGGCCGTACAGCGTGACGTTGGACTGCGCCAGGGCGGCGCCCGTGGTGGCCAGAACGGCCAGAGCGACGAGGCTCTTCTTCATGTGGATGCTCCGATGAAATTGCACGGGGGACCCGTGGAGGTCCCCTTGCTCCCTGCACCATGCAGGAAGTCCTTCGTATTTCATCGAAGCGCGGCGAAAACTCTGTGACATCGGCCGCCCGCAAGAGGGTTTGCCCCGAGATACAACACATGGCCCTGCGATGTGCCAGGGCTGTCATCACCGCGCCATAAAAAGAGCAGCAACTAGAATGACCTGCACCATGACACACGACATCATCGTTCTCGGCGCGGGCATGGTCGGCGTGGGCTGCGCGCTGCACCTGCAGGCCCGGGGCCAGTCCGTCGCCTTGCTCGATCGCCGCGCGCCCGGGCTCGAAACGTCCTACGGCAACGCCGGCATCATCCAGCGCGAAGCCATCGCACCCTATGCCTTGCCGCGCGACCTCGGCTTCCTCTTGTCGGGCGCCACCAACCAGCGCGTCGACGTGCGTTACCACGCCAGCGATGCCGCGCGCATGCTGGGCCCGCTGTGGTCCTACTACCGCCACTCGGCGCCCGGCCCCTACCAGCGGATCTCGCGCGAGTACGAGACCCTGATCGCGCTCTCGCTGGACACGCACGCGCCGCTGATGCGCGACGCGGGCGCCGAGGATCTCGTGGCGGGGCAGGGCTACCTCATGCTCTACCGCAGCGAGCGCGAACTGCACGAATTCTTCGAGGTGGCCGACGAGCGCGCCCAGGCCGGCGTGCACCACCTCAAGCTCACCGGCGCGGACGTGGCGCGCGAGGAGCCCGCGCTGGTGGGCGAGTTTGCCGGCGCCGTGCGCTGGACCGACCCCGTGGCCATCCGCAGCCCGGGCGACCTGGTGCAGGCCTATGCGCGCCTGTTCGAACAACGCGGTGGCGCGGTGCACCTGGGCGACGCCCTGGGCCTGCGCCAGAGCGGCTCGGGCGGCTGGCAGGTGGACACCACCGATGGGCGCACGCTCTCGGCGCCGCAGGTGGTGGTGGCGCTGGGCCCGTGGACCCTGCAGCTGACCTCGCGCTTTGGCTACACCGCGCCCATGATCCCCAAGCGCGGCTACCACATGCACTACGCGCGCTTGCCGGGCCAGACCCTGAACAGCACCGCCATCGATGCCGAATACGGCTACGTGGTCGCGCCCATGAAGGACGGCCTGCGCCTGACCACCGGCGCCGAACTCGCGAACGCCGATGCGCCGCGCACGCCGACCCAGATCGATGCCGCCGAAGCGATCGCGCGCCAGAGCTTTCCCCTCGGCGAGCGCGTGGACCCCGAACCCTGGATGGGCACGCGCCCCTGCATGCCCGACATGAAACCCGTCTTCGGCCCCGTGCCCTCGGTGCCCGGCCTGTGGTGCGCCTTCGGCCATGGGCACCAGGGCTTCACGCTGGGGCCGGTGACGGGGGAACTGCTGGCGGCGATGATGACCGGCGCCACGCCGCGCGTGGACGTGCGGCCGTTTTCGCCGGCGCGGTTCGGCTAACCGTTCGCGCCTTCAGCGCGCGACCGCCTGCGCGCACTCCACCACCACCCGGCGCAGCCACTCGTTGGCGGGCGCGTGCTGCGTGCGCGGGTGCCACAGCATGCGCACATCGAACAGCGGCAGCTCCAGCGGGATGTCGAACATGTCGATGCGCGCCATCTGCGTCATGCGCCGGGCCAGGCGCACCGGCACGCAGGCCACCATGTCGGAGGTCTCCAGCACGAAGGGCAGGGCCAGGAAGCTGGGCTTGATCATGTGCACGTTGCGGCTCACGCCATGGGGGCGCAAGGCGGCGTCGATCTGTACGTTGTAGATCTGCGCGAGGTCGGGCTCGATGGTCACATGGGGCAGCGCGCAGAAGGCCGCCACATCCAGCGACGCCGTGATCGCGGGGTGCTCGCGCGCGCAGATGGTGACGAAGCGGTCGGCGAACAGGTTGCGGCCCTTGAGGTAGTCGGGCGCGTCGGGGAAGTAGGTGATGGCCAGGTCCAGCTCGCCCGCCGCCATCATTTCGCCGAAGTGTTTCGGGTTGGTCTGCAGCACGTGGATCTTCACGCCGGGCGCCTCCTCGCGCAGCCGGCGCATGACCGAAGGCATCACCAGCAGGTCGATGTAGTCGATGACGATCAGTCGGAAGGTGTGCTGCGCCGTGGCGGGGTCGAAGGGCGTGGCGGGCTCCAGCACGCGCTCCATCGCGGCCAGCGCTTCCTGCACCCGGGGCAGCAGGGCCATGGCGCGTTCGGTGGGCACCAGGCCGGTGCCCGCGCGCATCAGCAACTCGTCCTGAAACAGGTCGCGCAATTTGGCCAGCGACGCGCTCATGGACGACTGGCCCACCTCCAGCCGTTCGGCCGCGCGGGTGACATGGCGCTCCCGCATCAGGGCGTCGAACGCGAGCAGCAGAGGGAGATCGAGGGTCGGCAGCTTCATGGCCAGGGATGGTGCCTGCATTCGCCTGACCGGGTGCGCTCAGGGGCCTAGGGGAAAACCCATGGCCTTCATCGCGGGGGCTGATCGGCGCCATCGGTTTGCGCGATTGCAGCATGCGCAGTCACGCTTTCATACTTCGCCGCGTGTCCCACCCCCAACCGAGAGAGACCCCATGGCACTTCCCCAGATCCGAGTCACGCGCGAAGAGATGCGCAAACGCGTGGCCTACTTCAAGGACTTGAAAGGCTTCGACGGCGGCCTGCCCGACAGCCAGTACCCCAGCGCCATCCGCAAGCTGTACAACGCCGTCGGCTTCCAGCCGCCCAAGGGCAAGGGCGGCCAGGAGGTGGTCTCGCCGCTGGGCGCCGAGGCGGCGGCGAACGCGGCCATCCCCATCAGCGAGGGCTTCAACCTGGGCTTCTGCGAAGCCCGGCCCGGCCACGGCCCGATGATGCACAACCACGACACCAACGAAACCTTCATGCCCCTCACCGGCACCTGGCGCTGCTCCTGGGAGTTGGATGGCCGTGAAGAGCATTTCGACGTCGGCCCCTGGGACGTCATGTCGTTCCCACCCGGCGTCAACCGCCGCTTCGAGAACATCACCCACCACGAGCCCGAGCAATCGCATTTCCTGCTGGTTGTCGTCAGCGGCGACGCCCCCGAGGCGGACTTCTCCGAGCAGGCCAAGTCCACCTTGCGCGAAGCGGGGCTGTACGCGTGAGCCTGGATTTCGCCGCACCGGCCGGCCTGAAGGCGTTCACCCAGGCCTGGCCCCTGCACGCCTTCACCGACCCACAAGGGCACCGCTGGGGCTTTCGCGACAACCGGCGCGACGCGCCGCCCCTGGTGCTGCTGCCCGGCGCCCTGGGCAACGGCGACGTGGCCTGGCGCATCGCGCAAGCCCTGGACGCCGAGGCTCGCGTGCTGACGGTGCACTACCCCAGCGGCCTGGAACCCGACGCGCTGGCCGATGGCCTCCTGGCCTTGATCGACCACCTCGCGCTCGGCCCCGTGGCGGTCTGGGGCTCCTCGTATGGCGCGTGGTGGGCCCAGGCCTTCGCCCAACGCCACCCCGGCGCGCTGCGCGCGCTGTGGCTGGGCAACACCTTTGTCGACGGGGCCGACGTGGCCGCTTCGCCGCTGTTTTCGCCCGACTGGCTGACCGCGGCCAGTGGTGAGGACGTGGTGGCGCGCTGGCGCGACGGCACCCTGACCCGCCCCGACAGCGAATTGCGCCAGCTGCAGCTGCACATGCTGCAGCACGGCCTGCCGGCGGAAGACTTCCGCCAGCGGCTGCTGAAGGTGGCGCTGTCGACGCCCCTGCCCGCACCGCCGACGCCCACGAAGACCGTGCTCTGCGACTGCGAGGACGACGCCATCATCACGCCCGCCGTGCGCGAACGGGTGCGCCAGCGCTACCCCCATGCCCACCGCGTCGTGCTGTCCGCCGGGGGGCACTATCCCCATGTGCAGCAGATCGACGCCTTGCTTCCCCATCTGCGGTCCTGGCTCGCCTGAGCCCTGCCGCCCCATGCCCCCGAACCAGGAA
>NZ_JBYTAE010000132.1:0-8763 GCF_058787875.1 Hydrogenophaga sp. FW305-3-2-15-A-LB1
CACCAAAAATGTTGAAGGTGGACACGAGCGTCCTATGCTCCTATCGCAGATTCAAGATGGGATGGCTGGACGCTTACCTTCGGTCGCCGGTGCACCCCAATATGACTGATTTGTCATTTACCGGTTTTCGAACTGTGGAGATGGCAGTTTTACAGTTCCGTCAGTGCCAAAAGAGAACTTTGGCTCCTGTCCCGACCGACTCTAAGGCCCCGATGAAAACACTTCAAGTCGTGCTTACGGCGTTAACCCTTGCATCGTCTGCTCTTCTGACATCTGCTGCTTCGGCAGACACGCTTCGTAGTGGCGAGTCCCCTTATGGACAACTTGCTGTGGAAGCAAAGAACGCACGCGTGGTAGATGTGATGTCCACGAAGTCCGCCAGTGTCACATATGGCGAAACCATTTTGTTTCAGGGTGCGGGCGGGAAGACGTTTGCTTGGACCTTCAGCGGCCTTGATGGTCGGTCTTGGAGCCTGAAGCAGTTTGCTCCTTCGGGTTTCGTTGCCAAGGACTACCGCGTTTACGTGGCTGGAAACCAGCTTTATCGCCGGTAACAGCTCTTCTTGGCCAAGCGACGTGCTCAGACCATTTCAAGGCTGAGCTGTCGAAAAAAACTTGTTCCGAAGAGGCGGTACCTCACCGCTTGAGCAGCTTTAAGCCAGTTGAGCGCTAGGACCGAGATTCCATCTGATGGCCACCACGACTTTGCGTCATCCGCTTGTGCAAATAGCAGAGCACTGCCGTGCTGCCTCGATTCGTTCATTGATATTTAGGTCAACGGGAGAAGCCAAATGACCAGGAAACCCATGTCGCTTGCCCTGGGGCTTGCGATGCTCGTCGGATTTGGAGCGAACGCACAGCAAGTCGCTCCCAGTAGTGCCCCATCAATAGGAGTAGCGTCCTCCAAGCAAGCGTCTCAGCCGCTGACTTTGGGTGCGGCACTGCAGGCCGCCATCGACAACAGCCCTACGTTATCCGCTGCCAGACGCGAGATAGATGCTGCTCAAGGTGCGCTCACGCAGGCGGGGGTCTATCAAAACCCGTCGCTTGACCTGGAGGTGGAGGACCTCCGCTCCGGTATGCGTAGCACAACAGTCACCTTGAGCCAGCCTCTGGAGCTTGGAGGCAAACGCTCAGCGAGAGTTGCTGCGGCGGAGCGCGCACTGGAAGCAATTCGCGTTAAGAGCGAGGCGACTGAAGCTCAATTGAAGGCAGACGTCACAGCCGCATTCCTATCTGCGCTTCTATCGCAAGAGCGTGTGAGGTTGGCGCAAGAGTCTCTGAACATCGCTCGCTCTGGCAGCCAGGCTGCGTCCAAGCGCGTCCAGGCTGGGAAGGTGTCTCCTCTGGAGGAGACGCGCTCGAAGGTCGCAGAGGCCAACGTACGTCTCGAGCTTGTCCAGGCGCAAGGTGAGCTGGCGGCGAAGCTTCAAGAGTTGCGTGCGCTGTTGGCTGGTGGGGTGCCTTTCGACACGTTGGACGGAAACGCTTTGCTTCTTCCGACCCTCCCTCCAATCGACGTTCTGCAGGCTCGCGTGGAGAACTCACCGACGATGCGACAAGCTCGACTTGAGACCAGCCGACTGTCAGCACTTGCGGACCTTGAACAGGCAAAGAGGAAGCCAGATATAGCCGTAAGCCTCGGCATGCAGCGTTCTCAGCAGGACGGTCGCTCGACGGCCATCGTTGGGGTTTCGATTCCACTGCCCGTGTTTGACACCAATCGCGGAAACATCATCCAGTCGCTGCGACTGAGGGACAAGTCGGAAGATGACGCGAGGGCACTTGAGTTGCGGTTGCGAGCGGATCTCGCGATTGCAAGGCAGCGAATGGAAATCGCCTCACAAGAGGTGGCCGCCGTCAGTGCGGAAATCCTTCCCAGTGCACAGCTCGCCTTCGACGCAGCCGCGCAAGGTTTTGAGCTCGGAAAGTTCGAATACCTCGACGTTCTCGATGCGCAACGGACTTTGCTACAGGCTCGGTCCCAGTACCTGCGCTCGCTAGGCGAGTCTCATCGAGCGGCAGCAGATGTCGCTCGGCTCCTTGGAAACAACACCCTCAACTGAATCTGCCATGGCCACCAAATCACCTATAAATGCAAGACCTGAGAAAAAGCAGCTCATCATCATCGCCATCATCTTGGTGCTGGGTGCGGTCGGAGGAGCCCTAATCCTGCGAGGCGGAGAGAGCCACGGCGAAAGCGATGGCCATGGTCATGAAGAAGAAAGCTCACACGTCGAAGGGGGTGCTAGCAAAGCAGGAGCCAAGGAAACTGGCTCCAGCACCGCTGCCGAGCAGAGCAAGTCACCGTCCGGCGCAAGCGAAGAGGGGCACAAAGAGGATGAGGAAAAGGTGGCTCTGACGGACGAGCAGGTAAAGGCAGCCGGTATCGTGATTAAGCAAAGTGGTGCTGCTGTGATTCGTACCACGCTGCAGCTCCCTGGAGAGATTCGATTTAACGAAGACCGAACCGCGCACATCGTTCCGCGAGCAGCGGGTGTCGTTGAGAGTGTGAGCGCAAATCTCGGGCAGAAGGTGTCTCGCGGCCAAGTCTTGGCGGTGATTTCAAGTTCTGCCGTTTCGGAGGTTCGGTCTGAACTCCAAGCGGCAACGAAGCGTCGTGAACTTGCACAGACGACATACGAACGCGAAAACACACTTTGGCAGCAGAAGATTTCGCCGGAACAGGATGTCCTGCAAGCCCGACAAGCCTTGCGTGAGGCAGAGATTGCAGTGGCAAATGCCACTCAGAAGTTGCGAACACTTGGGGCATCAGCAGGCTCCGGTGCTCTAGGTCGAGTTGAGCTGCGGGCACCGTTCGATGCGATGGTCGTGGAAAAGCACATCGCTATCGGCGAGGCCGTACGAGAGGACGCAAACGTGTTCACCTTGTCCGACCTTTCAACAGTGTGGGCTGAGATGAGCGTGGGTGCAAGTGACCTTGCTAAGGTTCGAGTCGGGGAGCGTGTACGAGTAAAAGCTGACGCCGCAGATGTTGTTGCGGATGGAAAGATTGCGTTTGTTGGCTCGCTGATTGGTGCTCAAACTCGAACGGCACCTGCTCGTGTTGAACTGAGCAACCCGCAGGGCGCTTGGCGGCCTGGGCTCTTCGTAACCGTCGAGGTGCTTACGAATGACAATGACAAGGCATCGGCGATAACAGTCGATGCTAACGCGCTTCAAACCGTGGAAGACAAGACTTCAGTCTTTACCAAGGTTGAAGGCGGCTTTGTCGCGAAGGCTGTGCGTGTCGGGCGCACTGATGGTCAGCGGGTTGAGATTCTGGATGGCCTGAAGGCTGGTGAGTCCTATGCCGCAGACGGCAGCTTCGTCGTCAAGTCTGAGCAGGGCAAGAGCTCGGCGACGCACGCGCACTAAAGGCCGCCCACTATGTTTGAACGCATCATCCGCTTCGCCATCGAACAACGATGGCTGGTTATGTTGGCCGTGCTCGGAATGGTTGGGCTCGGCGTTTACAACTTCCAACGGTTGTCCATTGACGCTGTGCCGGACATCACCAATGTCCAAGTGCAAATCAACACGGCTGCACCTGGCTACTCGCCTCTTGAGACAGAGCAGCGCGTCACGTTCCCGATTGAGACCGTCATGGCCGGGCTGCCTGGCCTTCAACAAACGCGGTCCATCTCGCGCTATGGCATATCTCAGGTCACCGTGGTCTTTAAGGACGGCACCGACATCTACTTCGCGCGCCAGTTGGTGAACGAGAGAATGCAGGGTGCGGTCAGCTCTCTGCCAGAGGGCGTCCACCCAGCTGTCGGGCCAATATCCAGCGGCTTGGGTGAAATCTTCCTCTGGACGGTGGAGGCTGAAGAAGGAGCGAAGAATGCGGACGGCAAACCGTATACGCCGACCGACCTTCGTGTGATTCAGGATTGGATCATCAAACCGCAACTCCGCAATGTGCCGGGTGTGACTGAGATTAACTCTATCGGCGGCTTTGAGAGACAGTTCCAGGTCGCTCCGATACCTGAGCGCTTGTTGGCCTACGGGCTGACGTTGCCGGATGTCGTTCAAGCTCTTGAGCGAAACAACGCCAATGTGGGCGCCGGCTATATCGAGAGACGTGGCGAGCAGTATCTGATTCGGGCTCCAGGCCAAGTCGGCAGCCTTGAGGATCTCCGCAATGTCGTTTTGGCGAACAACAGTGGAACTCCGGTTCGAATCCGCGACGTTGCTGAGGTCGAAATTGGCCAGGACTTGAGAACCGGCGCAGCCACGGACAACGGTCGCGAAGTCGTGCTGGGCACGGTGTTCATGCTACTGGGCGAGAACAGCCGAACTGTCGCCCAAGCTGTTGCGAAGAAGATGGAGGAGATCAATCAGAATCTTCCAGAGGGCGTACACGCGATTACTGTTTACGACCGAACAGTTCTAGTGGACAAGGCAATCTCCACGGTCAAGAAGAACTTGTTTGAAGGTGCCGTGCTCGTCATCGCGGTGTTGTTCCTTTTCTTGGGCAACATCCGAGCTGCGTTGCTGACTGCGCTGGTCATTCCGCTCTCGATGCTCTTCACCTTCACCGGGATGGTGAATCAGAAGGTGAGCGCCAACTTGATGAGTCTGGGAGCGCTTGACTTCGGCATCATCGTCGATGGCGCCGTGGTGATTGTGGAAAACTGCATTCGTCGCCTAGCGCATGCGCAAGAGCGCTATGGACGTCCGCTGACAAAGGCGGAGCGATTCCATGAGGTGTTTGCCGCATCTCAGGAGGCTCGCAGGCCACTGCTCTACGGCCAGCTCATCATCATGGTCGTCTATCTACCCATCTTCGCCCTTACAGGCGTGGAAGGGAAGATGTTCCATCCGATGGCTCTGACAGTCGTAATCGCACTGTTGGGTGCCATGATTCTCTCAATCACGTTTATTCCTGCAGCTGTCGCCATGTTTATCGGCAACAACGTCGGCGAGAAGGAAAATCGTCTCATGGGCTGGGCTCGTCGCGCCTACCACCCGTTGCTCAAACGTGCCATGGGCGCGAGGGCCGTTGTTCTGACCGCTGCAGCTGTGGCCGTTGTGCTGTCGGGACTTTTGGCAACTCGCTTGGGCAGTGAGTTCATACCCAGCCTCAACGAGGGTGACTTCGCTATCCAGGCGTTGCGAATTCCGGGTACGAGTTTGTCTCAGTCTGTTCAGATGCAGCAGCAACTTGAGCGCACATTGGTGTCAGAGTTTCCTGAAATTGAGCGTGTGTTCGCCCGTACAGGTACTGCCGAGATTGCGTCAGACCTCATGCCTCCGAACATCTCCGACGCTTATGTGATGCTGAAGCCTCAAGACCAGTGGCCAAGTCCTAAGCGGACACGCCAGGAGCTCGTTGAAGCTGTTCAAGAGCGGGTGAGCAAACTCCCGGGCAACAACTACGAGTTCTCGCAGCCGATTCAACTTCGCTTCAACGAGCTGATTTCGGGTGTGCGTGCGGACGTGGCAGTCAAAGTGTTCGGCGATGACATGGATGTGCTGAACAAAACGGCCCAGGAAATCGCAGAAGTTCTTGGATCTATCAGTGGGGCTAGCGAGGTGAACGTCGAGCAAACCACCGGCCTACCCATGCTCTCCATCAACATCGACAGAAGCAAGGCGGCACGTTATGGCGTCAACGTGGGAGACATTCAAGACACTATCGCCACTGCTATTGGTGGTCGCAATGCTGGAACACTCTTTGAGGGAGACCGGCGATTTGACATCGTTGTAAGACTGCCAGAGAGAATGCGAGGGGACCTGGAATCGATCCGTCGTCTCCCGGTAACGCTCCCGGCGGCCACACAGGCGGACGGAAGCACTCGTGTGAGCTTTATCCCGCTTTCAGAGCTGGCGACACTTGATTTGGCACCGGGGCCTAACCAGGTCAGCCGAGAGGACGGAAAGCGAAGAATCGTCGTGAGCACCAATGTGCGTGGGCGCGACTTGGGCTCGTTCGTGGAGGAGGCTGGAGCCGCCCTGAAGGAGAAGGTGGTCATTCCCACTGGGTACTGGACCACGTGGGGTGGACAGTTCGAGAATCTTCAGTCTGCGACGAAGCGCTTGCAAATCGTGGTCCCAGTAGCACTTCTCCTGGTGTTCGTTCTGCTATTCGCCATGTTCGGCAACGTGCGAGACGGACTCATCGTGTTTACCGGAATTCCCTTTGCGCTTACGGGCGGCATCCTCGCGCTTTGGCTGAGGGATATTCCCCTATCTATCTCAGCCGCAGTCGGGTTTATCGCGTTGTCTGGCGTGGCCGTGCTGAACGGGCTGGTGATGATTTCGTTTATCCGAAACCTTCGGGAGAGTGGCGCGAGACTAGATGACGCGATTTTCGAAGGCGCTTTGACGCGGCTTCGTCCAGTGCTGATGACAGCCTTGGTGGCTTCGCTTGGCTTCGTCCCCATGGCCATCGCAACCGGCACAGGTGCAGAGGTTCAGCGCCCCCTGGCAACAGTGGTGATTGGAGGCATCTTGTCATCAACTGCGCTGACGTTGCTGGTGTTGCCGGTCCTATATCGGCTGGTGTATAGGCGAGAAGAAGACGAAGCTGAAGATGAGTTGGCTTCATCCTCCCTGCATCCTTCTTCGACCCAACCAACATGATGCGTCGCTCGTGGTCCTGAGGCTAGTCCGGACCATGAGCGCAGCAGTAAATTTCAAAAACGAGTGAACGGCGTTCGCCGCTCAACTTCGGCTTGTCCTTCGAGCCTATAAGTAGTGACGATGGAGTCCTGACGGCTGTACAGATTTCTTTGTCGCGGCATGTCAAAGATCCTTTAGTTGAAGGGCAGGTCGAAACATGAAAGAAACGTAATCGAAAAGTCGCGGACGCAGCATGCGCGGTGCGTAGACTTTTGTACGGCGGAGGTACGACTGAAACGCCACCATTGACCGTCGTACCAAGGTGGCCAAGCTTGCTTGGCACCGCTACTGGCTTTGCCGAACGTTCATCTTTGGGGATGTGACGGCTCTTCGAGTGAGAATACAAATGGGATTGTTGAAAACCCTTCTTGGCGGTAGTCACCACAGAGGCAAGAGCGACCACAACTATGGGCACAGGCCGACATCCTGCGAAGGAGATCGCTTGGGGAACTACGAATCTGCAGCGTCCCGTCCCCAAGTGCTTGCATGCCCTAGCTGCAGGGGCTCCAACGGGGCAACGGCGCGCTTCTGCCAGAACTGTGGGACATCGCTCGCTCCGAAGTCGTGCAGGCAGTGTGGCACCACTTTGGAAACAGGCGCCAAGTTCTGCGGCCAGTGCGGTACTTCTTCGCTCTAGTTGTTCTGCAGTCGCGCTCTGTCTTCCAGTTGAGCAGGGTCTCGTCATGCTGGACATTCGAGGAGTTGCGGACGCCTGAGTGCTTCAATTGGTGGAGAGAGTCATCGCGGTCGCGTGAAGTCCTCGAATGGCGATAGGTAGCGGTGCACCCGAGCGGCCGCTGCGGAAGCAGCCTCGAGTTTGGCTCCTGTTTGTCCCTGCGGGGGACCGCCCTCTGTCAGCGGAATTACATGTTCGTCACTTCCGGGTTCTGCGCCCTCGAAATGCCAAACTGTCGCCCTTGGAGACAGTTGCAATATGAAGATACTCATAGTGGAAGATGAAGTCCAATCGGGCGAGTACCTAAAGCAGGGTTTGAGAGAGGCCGGCTACTACACTGAATTGGTGCGTGATGGCATCGATGGTTTGATTGAGGCTACTGAGGGTGACTACGATCTCGTGCTCTTGGATGTGAACTTGCCCGGAATCGATGGCTGGTCGGTCCTTCGCTCTTTGCGGCGAAAGAAGCCTCACCTGCCCGTGCTGTACCTGACTGCCAGGGACAGTATTGAGGACCGCGTAAAGGGCCTTGAATTGGGCGCTGATGACTACCTGGCGAAGCCGTTTTCGTTTTCGGAGCTCTTGGCACGCATCAAGACTGTTCTCCGCAGAGGTACCCAGTCCCAAGAGTCCACCACACTTCAAGTGGCCGACTTGCAGTTGGACCTAGTACGTAGAAAGGCATCGAGGTCTGGTCGTTTGCTGGACCTGACCACTAAGGAGTTCGGGCTTCTCGAGCTGTTTATGAGACGTCGTGGGGAAGTGTTGCCTCGGTCCTTGATTGCTTCGCTCATGTGGGACATCAACTTCGACTGCGAAAGCAACGTGATAGTGGTGGCAGTGGGCCGGTTAAGGTCAAAAATCGACGATGAATTCGACGCGAAGCTGTTGAGAACAGTCCGTGGTATGGGGTACGTGCTTGATGAGCCCGAGCCATGACACCGGAGCCGCCTGACGAGAGACAAAACCGCTATTCTTTGCAGAGATGTGTGGGGCAGGACTGCTGTTTGCCGGCGCGTCGGCAAACGTCGTGGGGACGGCGCTGAATCTCTTGTCGCGGGGGTAGCAGGTGGACTCGGATGCCAAGCCTTAAAGTGCGGGCCTTGCTTTCGCCAGAGCGGCTCGCTTGCCGAGCTTCATCGCAGTTTGAATTCTTGAGAGCGCGGCAGCGCGAGGTTGCGCCTTTGCCGTCTCCCACTTCCATACCGAAAGCGATGAGGCGTTGACGAGGCGCCCCATTTCCACCTGAGTAATTCCCAGACGTTCGCGATACTCTGCAAAAGCCCGATGGTTGAAGGAGCCCAGTCGACCTACAGGTGAACGCGAAGCAGGTTGTGTTGGAGGTTCAGCGACCGGCAACACCACTGCCGCCGTTTTCTTCGCCTGGGCTGCTGCCGGTTTCACAGACACCTTGTTAAGGTGGAAGATGAAACCGGAGGTGGTTCATGGAGAGAAGAAGG
>NZ_JBYTAE010000133.1:0-8726 GCF_058787875.1 Hydrogenophaga sp. FW305-3-2-15-A-LB1
GGGCTGGGTGCGTGTGTTGGGGCGTCATGGGTTCGTGGGTGGGCGGCGGGCCTGGGAGCGGTGCAGCAAAAACAGGAGCAGAGCCTTTGGGGGATTCAAGCTGCTGTTTATAATGGGAACAATTCTCATTTATCGTTCATTATTGTCCATGCCGGGCCGGTTCGGCCGCTCCGGGCATGTCTCGACGAACCCTGGTCCATGCAAAAACGCTTTCACCCCCTGTTCCTGTCCGCCCTGTTCGTGGGGGCCGCGGCGCTGCCCGGTCTGGCGTCGGCCCACAGCCTGTTGCTGACCTGTAAGCCCGCGGCCGAGAACATGGTGCGCTGCGTCGGGGAGTTCTCCGATGGCAGCGACGCGGTCGGCATGTCGGTGCAGGTGAAGGCCTACGACGAGCGCGTGCTGTTCAAGGGCACGCTGGGCGGCGATTCGGCTTTGCAGTTCAAGCGGCCCGCGGGCGAATTCTTCGTGCGCCTGGAGGACGGTGGCGAGCATTCGGCCGAGGTCGATCACACCGACGTCAAGCCATGACCACGCAAGTGGTGCGCCCCGCGGGCGCGGGACACGAAACCTTGTGGGTGGTGCTGGCCGCGGCCTGTGTGCTGGCGGTGGCCGCGATCCTGATCGGCGCGCGCGCGCAGCCGCTGGCGGCGGCGGCCTTGTCGTCGCACCAGATCGACGCCCGCACGCAGCTCAACGCGGCGGAGCAGGGCGTGCACGCCGACCTGCTGGTGGCGGCCGAGGAAATCACCGCGCTGATCGAGACCGACAAGGCTCTGCCGGCCATCGAGCAGTTGCGTGGCATGGACCTGCCGCCCTTCGTCACCGGTGTCGGTGCCGCCGCGCGCGGTGGCCACGAATGGCGCACCCAGGTGCAAGGCCACGACGTGGCCTATGTGGGCCGCAGCGCGGCACCGGATGTCGCGGCGTCTTTCCTGTTGCGCCTGCCAGCCAAAGGCGAGGGTGAAGCATCGCCCAAGGCGCATGCGCACGACGACGAGGTCGAGGTCTGGGTGCACCGCGAGGGCCCCAATGCCTGGCCCGAGCAGCTGGACGATGC
Source organism: Hydrogenophaga sp. FW305-3-2-15-A-LB1 (assembly GCF_058787875.1). Lineage (NCBI taxonomy): Bacteria > Pseudomonadati > Pseudomonadota > Betaproteobacteria > Burkholderiales > Comamonadaceae > Hydrogenophaga > Hydrogenophaga sp. FW305-3-2-15-A-LB1. The sequence goes on from NZ_JBYTAE010000133.1 coordinate 1,058, forward strand.
CTCGCTCACGCGCCAGGGCTGGCGCCAGGTCGTGGTGCGCTACGACGCCGGCGTGACGCGCAAGGACACCGCGCACTGACCTCTCTGTCTTTCGCGCTTCCGTTTTCTTTTCTTTCGGGATCCCTCTCATGTCAGACCACCACCCGCCTTCCGCGCGCCGCCGACACCTGCTGTCCGCACTGGCCTGGGCCCCCATGGCCCTGGCCGCCACCAGCGTGCCGGCCTGGGCGCAGCAGGCGCGCAAGCTGCGCGTTGGCGTCACGCTGCACCCCTACTACAGCTACGTCGCCAACGTGGTGGGCGATCTGGCCGAGGTGGTGCCCGTCATTCCCGCCGGCTTCAACCCGCACGCCTACGAGCCGCGCACCGAAGACATCAAGCGCATCGGTTCGCTCGATGTGATCGTGCTCAACGGCGTGGGCCACGACGACTTCGCCGGCCGCATGATCGCGGCGAGCGAGAAGCCCGACCTGAAGGTGATCGAAGCCAACGCCCAGGTGCCGCTGCTCGCCGCGGTGGGCACCGGCCGGGGCACCTCGGGCAAGGTGGTGAACCCGCACACCTTCCTGTCGGTCACGGCATCGATCTCGCAGGTGAACACCATCGCCCGCGAACTGGGCAAGCTCGATCCCGCGAACGCCAACGCCTACACCGCGAACGCGCGCGCCTACGCGCAGAAGCTGCGCAAGCTGCGCGCCGACGCGCTGGGCCAGCTGGCCCAGGCGCCCGCCAGCGGCCTGCGCATCGCCACCATCCACGGCGCTTACGACTACCTGTTGCGCGAGTTCGGCCTGGAAGTGGCGGCGGTGGTGGAGCCGGCGCACGGCATCGAACCCAGCCCCTCGCAGCTCAAGGGCACCATCGACCAGATCCGCTCGCTCGACGTGAAGGTGATCTTCTCGGAGATGGACTTCCCGTCCGCCTACGTCGACACCATCCGCCGCGAAACCGGCGTGCGCCTGTACGCGCTGACGCACATCTCGCACGGCCCGTACACGGCCGACAAGTTCGAGAACGAGATCGCCCGCAACCTGGCCACTGTGGTGCGCGCGATCAAGGAGTCCGCGTGAGCGCGATCGCGGGTGGACCCGGCATCGCATTCGAATCCGTCGACCTCACCCTGGGCCACACCGACATCCTGCGGCAGGTGAACCTGCGCGTGGCGGCGGGCACCGTGCACGCGCTCGTGGGCCCCAATGGCGGTGGCAAGAGCTCGCTCTTCAAGGCCCTGCTCGGCCAGGTGCCGCACCGGGGGCAGATCAGCCTGACCTGGCCCGGCGAGCTGCCGGGCGTGGTGGGCTACGTGCCGCAGGCCCTGGCTTTCGATGCCGGCCTGCCGATGACGGTGATGGACTTCATGGGCGCCATGTGCCAGCGCCGGCCGGTGTTCCTCGGCCTGTCGCCGCGCTGGCGCGAGCCGGTGGAGCAGGCCTTGCAGCAGGTGGGCATGCTGGAGAAGGCGGGCCGCCGCATGGGCGCGCTCTCCGGCGGTGAGCGCCAGCGCGTGCTGCTGGCGCAGGCGCTGATTCCTTCGCCCGACCTGATCCTGCTCGACGAACCCATGTCCGCGCTGGACGAAGCCGGTGAAGCGATCTTCGAGAAGCTGCTCGCGCACTGGCGCGAGACCCGCGTCACCGTGCTGTGGATCGAGCACGACCTCGACGCCGTCACGCGCCTGGCCGACCACGTCTCCGGCCTGAGCCGGCAGGTGCTGTTCGACGGCCCGGCCGCCGAGACGCTGACCCCGCAGCGCGTGCTCGCGCTGTTCTCCAGCCGGCAGCGGCGCGAAGAAGAAAAAGACAAGGCGGTGGCCTGATGAGCGCATTCGATACCTTCCGCCAGGGCATCCAGCACCTGGCCGAGCAGGGCACGCTGCCCGCGTCGCTGGCCTATGGTTTCGTGGTCAACGCCGTGCTGGCCGGGCTGTTCATCGGCCCCGTGCTCGGTGGCCTGGGCACGCTGGTCGTGGTCAAGCGGCTGGCCTTCTTCTCCGAGGCCGTGGGCCACGCCGCGCTTACCGGGGTGGCCATCGGCATCCTGCTGGGCGAGCCCTACACCGGGCCCTATGGCAGCCTGTTCGCGTACTGCCTGCTGTTCGGCATGCTGCTGAACTACCTGCGCAACCGCACCGGCCTCTCGCCCGACACCCTGATCGGCGTGTTCCTCGCGGTCTCGCTGGCCATGGGGGCGAGCCTGCTGCTGATGCTGTCGGGCCGCGTCAACATCCACATCCTGGAGAACGTGCTGTTCGGCTCGGTGCTGACCGTGGACGCCGGGGACCTGCTGGTGCTCGCGGTGGTCGGCTCGCTGGTGGTGGCGCTCACGGTGCCGCTGTACAACCGCTTCATGCTCGCCAGCTTCAACCCGCAGCTGGCCAGCGTGCGCGGCGTGCGCGTGAAGCTGCTGGACTACCTGTTCGTGGTGCTGGTGACCATCGTGACGTTGGCCTCGGTCAAGGTGATCGGCGCGATCCTGGTCGGTGCCTTGCTCATCATTCCCGCGGCCGCTGCGCGCCTGCTGAGCCTGTCGCTGCGGGGCTTTTTCTGGCTGAGCGTGGCGATCGCCACCGTCAGCACGCAGATCGGCATCCTGGTGCCGATCGAACTCGAACTGCCGGTGCCTTCGGGCGCGGCCATCATCCTCACCGCCGGAGCGCTGTTCGCGCTCGCGGCGGTCATCCGGGGCTTCACCCCGTCACTGAAAGGACATGCTGGATGACCTCGCGTCTTCTGTCCCCGCCGGCCTGGTGCCTGGCCGGTCTGCTGGCCCTGTCGGCCGGTGCCGCCACCGCGCAGGCGCCTGCCGCGCCCGTGGCCGCCGCCGCGGCGCCGGCCCGCCTGCTGGTGGCCCATCCCGTGGTGGCCGCGCTCACCACCTCGCTGGTGCGCGACACCGGCATCGTGGTGCTGCGGCCGGTGCCCGAGACGCTGCCGCCGAACCGGCAGCTGGCTTTCTTCTCCGGCCGTGGCGCGGCCGGGCTCGGTGAGGCCGCGCGCCAGGCCGACGCCGTGATCGCCCTGCGCTCCATCTGGCCCGACGACCCGTTGTTTCCGCTGGCGCGCCGGCAGAACATCCGCCTGGTCGAGATCGACGCGGCGCGCCCGCTCGACGCCGCCCTGCCCGGCATGGCGCTGCAGGAGCAGGACGCCGCGGCGAACGCGCTGCCCTGGCTGGACCCGGTGAACCTGGGCCGCATGGCCGACGTGATCGCCAGCGACGTCGGCCGGCTGGTGCCCGCCGCCAAACCGCGCCTGCAGGCCAATGTGGGCGCGCTGCGCCAGCAGCTGCTGGGCATCACGGCGCAGAGCGAAGCCCGCCTGGCCAACGCGAGCAACCTCGCGGTGTTCAGCCTCTCGGACCGGCTCGACTACCTCGTCAACGGTTTCAACCTCGACCTCGCGGGCACCGACGCCCGCGCCGACGAAGCCTGGACGCCGGAGGCGCTCACGCAATTGACGCAACGGCTGCGCAGCGCCTCGGTGTCCGCCGTGCTGCACCACCGCGAGCTGCCGCCGCCCGTGGCGCAGGCCGTGCAACAGGCCGGCGTGCGCGCCATCGTGCTGCTGACCGAGGGCCGCGACCCGGTGGGCGAATTGCGCGAGAACGCCCAGCGCCTGGGCGCCATCGCCGCCCGCTGAAGGCACGGAGGAGAAGGGGCGCGTCCGGCGCGCACGGTGTCGATTCCAGAGGCACCGCGGAACTGGCTTCGCCAGGCCGCTGGTGTCGTCCCCTTGAGGGGAAAGCGGCGCAGCCGCTACAGGGGTGGTTCAAATTTGTAGCCCAGGCCGTAGACCGAGTGGATGAGCTCCTGCTCCGGCAGTTGCTCCTGGATCTTGCGGCGCAGCTTCTTGATGTGGCTGTCGACCGTGCGGTCCGAGACGATGCGCTCGTCCTGGTACATCGAGTCCATCAGCTGTTCGCGCGAGAAGATGCGCCCGGGCCGCGCGCTCAGCACCTTGAGCAGCTGGTACTCCACGGCGGTCAGGCCCAGGTCGTGCCCGGCGATGGTGGCGCGCCAGGCGGCGTCGTCCAGCTGCAGGCCATGGGGCAGGTCGTCGGCCGTGGCCTCCACCGCGTGCGTGCCGCGCCGCAGCACCGCCTTCACGCGCGCCACCACCTCGCGCGGGCTGAAGGGCTTGCAGATGTAGTCGTCGGCCCCGAGTTCGAGCCCGAGCAGGCGGTCGATCTCCTCCACGCGCGCCGTGACCATGATGATGGCTGGCGCCTGTTTGCCCGGCGTGCCGGCGCGCAGCGCCTTGCAGACGTCCAGCCCGCTCTTGCCGGGCAGCATCAGGTCCAGCAGCACCAGGTCCACCGGGTGGTGTTCCAGCCAGTCTTCCACCTCGTCGCCGCGCGTGAGGTGGTGCGTGTCGAAGCCGGACTGCTTCAGGTAGTCCAGCAGCACGCCGGCGATCTTGTTTTCGTCCTCGACGATGAGGATGCGGCTGGCCATCATGCTGCGCTCAGCCATGCGCGGCTTCCGTGTTCAGGGGCAGCCAGATGTCCCAGCGCAGGCCGCCGAGCGCGCTGGCCGAGGCCTGCATGCGCCCGCCGTGGCCGACGATGATGGCGTGCGCGATCGCCAGGCCCAGGCCCGAACCACCGCTGGCGCTGGCGCGCGACTCGTCCACGCGGTAGAGCCGCTCGGTCAGGCGGGGCAGGGCGTCGGGCGGCACGCCCGGCGAGGTGTCTTCCCAGGTCAGCTGGGCCTCGGTGTCTTGGCGGCGCACCTGCACGCTGAGCGTGGCGGGGTCGGCGCTGTAGCGCTGTGTGTTCTGCAGCAGGTTGTTGAGCACCTGGTCGAGCCGATCGCCATCGGCGCGGATCTCCACGCCGTCGGCCAGTTCGGTGCGCACCTGCAGGCGCCGGCCGGGCAGGCCCGCGGCGTCGCTGAGGTGGTGGCCGACGAAGCGGCCGAGGTCGAGCGGGGCGAAGCGGTAGTCCAATGCGCCCAGATCGGACAGGGAGAGCAGCCGCAGGTCTTCCACCAGCCGCGTCAGGCGGCTGACCTCCTGCGCCAGCGAGTCGAGGTTGGCCGTGTCGGGCTGGCGGATGCCGTCCTGCAAGGCCTCGATCTCGGCGCGCAAGGTCGCCAGCGGCGTGCGCAGCTCGTGGGCGATGTCGGCGATCCATTGCTGCCGCGCCTGTTGCGCGGCCTGCAGCGAGGTGGCCATGTGGTTGAAGGCTTCGGCCAATTGCGCGAGTTCGTCGTGGCCGCGCGCGGGCAGGCGCACGCTGTAGTCGCCCCGGGCCACGGCCGCCGTGCCCTCGCCGAGCACGTGCAGGCGCCGGGAGAGCCAGCGCGCGATCAGCGCGGCGTTGAGCAGCACGGCCGCGAGCATGCCCAGCGCGATGGCGGCGAAGGTGCGGGTCTGCTGGGCCAGGAACACGCGTTCGAGCGAGGCCACCATCTGCAGGCGCGGCACGTAGCCCAGGTAGCCCACCAGCTGCCCGTTGACCTGGATGGGTTTGAGCACGGCCTGTTCGGTGCGGCCTTCCGGGCCGGCGAGCAGGTTGCGCCCGGGGTCGAGCAGCAGCAGCCGGGGGTCGATGGTGAGGGGCGGCGGCACGCTCGGCGTGCCGGGCGCCGGCTGCGCGGATGGCGGCGGCGGTGGTGGATGCGCATGGGGCTGCACGTCGGCCGGCGTCTGCGCCGGAGGGAGGCCGGGTGAGCTTGCCTGCGGCTCGGCGGGGCGGCGCTGCATGCGGCCGGTGCCCAGCACTTCGCGCGAAAGGTCCTGCCAGCGCTGGCGGTCTTCGGTGATCCAGGCCCAGCTGCCCTGCTGGCGGTACCCCTCGGCGAGCCGCACGATCATGGGCTGCAGCCGGTTTTCGTCGGCCTTGTTCAGGTACTCGACCAGGCCCTTGTCGAAACTCCAGCTGTAGATGAGGTAGGCGGACATGACCAGCACCACGTTGGCGCCCGCGATGGCCAGGAAGAGCTTGACGCGCAGGGTGTCGAAGCGCGAAAGCCAGGCCCGGCGGCTGGACGAGGGGGTGGCACGGTCGGTCTGCATGGTGTGGTCGAGACTAAACCCAAATCTTTCAAACTTTGTGCAAGCCAGGGCGTTCTGCTTGCTCATTCTTTCCATATTTCGCGGGCAATATCCCGCATCATCCCGGCAAGCCCTGCGGGCGCCCTCCATCCAGAACCTCAACGCATTGTCATGAACGAAGTCCAACGTGAAGGGGGCAAGGCCCCCGCCGCCCGCCGCCGCAAGACCTGGAAGCTGGCGCTGATCGCGCTCGTGGGCCTGGCCGTGCTCGGGGGGGGCGGTTTTGCGTACTACCGCTGGGGGCCGGGCGCCAAGACCGAGAGCGCCTACATCACCGCCACGGTGCAGCGCGGCGACATCGAGGACCAGGTCAGCGCCACCGGTTCGCTGCAGCCGCGCGACTATGTGGACGTGGGCGCTCAGGTGTCGGGCCAGTTGCGCAAGATCCACGTGGAGGTGGGCAGCGAGGTCAAGGAGGGCGACCTGCTGGCCGAGATCGACGCCGAGACCTCGATGGCGCGCGTGGACGCCAGCCGCGCCCAGCTGCGCTCGCAACAGGCCCAGATGGGCGAGCGCGAACTCACACTGGCCAAGGCCGAGCGCGACCTGCAGCGCCAGAAGAACTTGATGGCCGAAGAGGCGACCACCGCCGAGACGCTGCAGAACGCGGAAACCGCGGTGAAGACGGCGCGTGCGCAGATCCAGTCGCTCAAGGCCTCGATGGAGCAGTTGCAGGCCAGCATGCGGGTGGAAGAGGCCAACCTCAAGTACACCAAGATCTACGCGCCCATGGCCGGCACGGTGGTGAGCATCACCGCGCGCCAGGGCCAGACGCTGAACACCAACCAGCAGGCCCCCACGCTGATGCGCATCGCCGACCTCTCGGTGATGACGGTGCAGACCCAGGTGTCCGAGGCCGACGTGAGCAAGCTGCGCGGCGGCATGCCGGTGTACTTCACCACCCTGGGTGGCCAGGGCCGCCGCTGGTACGGCGAACTCAAGAAGATCGAACCCACGCCCACGGTGACCAACAACGTGGTGCTCTACAACGCGCTGTTCGAGGTGCCCAACAACAACCGCAGCCTGATGACGCAGATGACCGCGCAGGTGTTCTTCGTGGTGGCCGAGGCCAAGGACGTGCTGGTGGTGCCGATGTCGGCGCTGACGATCCAGCGCGGCGCCCAGGGCAACCGCGGCGGGCAGCAAGGCGGGCCGGGCGGGGCGCGCAACAACCCGGGCGCCGGCGCTGCGCCCACGCCGGCCGCGCCTTCCGGTGCCACGCCCGCTCCCTCCACCCCGGGCGCCGCCCCGGCGGCGCCGACGCAGCGGGGCACGAGCACGTCCGCCATTCCGTCGGCGTCCTTCAAGACGGTGGCCGACACCGTGGTCGCGCAGGCGGGCGGCGAGCGTCCTCGCATGGACCGCGAGGCGTTCGAGAAAATGACGGACGAGGAGCGCGCGCGCTTTCGCGAGCAGCGCCGCAAGGAACGCGAAGCCGCCGGTGGTGCCGCGCCGGGCGGTGCGGGCGCGGCGGCGGGTGCGGGCGGCGATCGCCCGCGCATGAGCCCCGAAGCGTTCCAGAACATGAGCGAAGAGGAGCGTGCTCGAGAACGTGCGCGTCGGCCTGCAGCGCCAGCTGGGCACGGCCTATCATTTCTGGAAGAGCGAACGTT
>NZ_JBYTAE010000134.1:0-8596 GCF_058787875.1 Hydrogenophaga sp. FW305-3-2-15-A-LB1
GGCGGCGGATCAAGCAGAATGGGCACCCGGCAAAAAACGCGGAGTGCAACGCATGTTCGATCTGAGTGAAAGGGCGCGGGCCTGATCGCCGGGGAAGTCCTCCACAACTGAGCCAAGGCGCGCTCTGCGGGCCCGCACTTGGTGCATCATGGGCGCTTGCGCTGCGCCGCCGACACTCGGGTCGGCCGGCGGAAGCACAAGCCTTCGAGGAAATCCCCATGAACGCAGCCAAGCTGGTCGGTATCGTGCTCATCGTCGCCGGTGTGCTCGGCCTGGTGTATGGCAGTTTCAGCTACACCAAGGACACGGAAGCCGTGAAGCTGGGGCCGTTGGAGCTGTCGGTGAAGCAGAAGGAAACCGTCAACGTGCCGGTGTGGGCCGGTGTCGGCGCCATCGTGGTCGGCGCGGTGCTGCTGGTGCTGGGCGGCAAGAAGGGTTGAGGCGGGCGCTTTTCTGCGCGGTCCTGGCGCTGGCGAGCGCCGGGACGCTGCACGCGGCGGTGGATGAACCCACGGTGTACGCCGCCCGGGTCAGCCGCGTGTTCGATGGCGACACGCTGTGGGTCAAGCCGCTGGACGGTGGCCGTTACCGCAAGCTGCGCCTCGATGGCATCGACGCGCCCGAGATCTGCCAGGCCGGCGGCACGGCCTCGCGCGATGCGCTGGCCCGGCGGGTGTTGAACCAGGTGGTGGCGGTCAGCGTGCGCCATCACGACGACTACGGCCGTGGGCTGGCCAGACTCACGCACCAGGACGACGACATCGCCGCCTGGATGGTGGCGCAAGGCCAGGCCTGGTCCTACCGGTGGCGCCGCAGCCTGGGGCCGTTCCAGGCCGAAGAGGCGCGTGCCAGGCAGGGCCGCAAGGGTCTGTTCGCCGATGCCTCGGCCGAGTTGCCACGCGAATTCCGCCAGCGCCACGGGCCTTGCCCGCGGCCCGATTGACGAAAGGCTTCAGTGGGCCAGGCCGCAGACCGCGCATTGCGGGTTCTGCGGCAGCGAGATCGGCGTGAAGGCCAGGTCTCGCCCATCGATCATCAGCAGCTTGCCCGTGAGGCGCGAGCCCAGGCCGGTCAGCAGCTTGAGCGCCTCGGCCGCCTGCATGGTGCCCACGATGCCTACCAGCGGCGCGAACACGCCCATGGTGGCGCACAGGGCCTCCTCCACACCGGCGTCCTCGGGGAACACGCAGGCGTAACACGGATTGCCCGGGGTGCGGGGATCGAACACGCTGAGCTGGCCGTCCATGCGGATCGCCGCGCCCGACACCAGCGGCTTGCGGTGGTTCACGCAGGCGCGGTTGATGGCGTGGCGGGTGGCGAAGTTGTCGGTACAGTCCAGCACCACGTCGGCCTGCGACACCAGCTGGTCCAGCAGCGCCGCATCGGCCCGCTGGGTGACGGTGGTGACGCGCACGTCCGGGTTGATGGCGGCGATCGCCTCGCGCGCCGATTCGGCCTTGAGGTGGCCCACACGCGCGAGGTTGTGCGCGATCTGCCGCTGCAGGTTGGTCTCGTCCACCGTGTCGTGGTCCACCAGCGTGATGTGGCCGACACCGGCACTGCCCAGGTAGAGCGCCACCGGAGAGCCCAGGCCGCCCGCGCCGATCACCAGCGCGTGCGAAGCCAGCAGGGCTTCCTGGCCTTCGACCCCGAGTTCGTTGAGCAGGATGTGGCGCGAATAGCGCAGGAGCTGGGCGTCGTCCAAGGGTCTTGCCGCAGGCGGTCACCGCCCGCGGCATCCATCAGTTTTCTTTTTTCTCTTCGGTGCGCACCGACAGCGTCTTGCTGATCAGCACCGGCTGGCCCTTGAGCTGGTTGAGCGCCTGCGTCAGCTGGAAGTCCTTGTCGGTACCGAACTCGGGCACGAGGCGCTGGTTCGGGTTCTTCTTGGCTTCCTCTTCCAGGCGCTTGCGCGCGGCTTCGCGGGCCTCGTCGCGCTGCTGCTCGGCGGCGCGCTGGGCGTCGGTCATGCCCTGGTCGCCCTTGACGGCCTCGGTGCCGTTGTTCAGGTGCTTCTGCAGATCGGCTTCGCGCGTGCGCAACGCGGCGAACACGTTGCCCTCGGGCGTTTCATCGACCATCACGTCGGGCACGATGCCCTTGGCCTGGATGGAGTTGCCCGACGGCGTGTAGTAGCGCGCCGTGGTGAGCTTGAGGCCCGTGTCGGGGCCCAGCGGACGCACCGTCTGCACCGAGCCCTTGCCGAAGGTCTGGCTGCCCAGGATGGTGGCGCGCTTGTGGTCCTGCAGGGCGCCGGCCACGATCTCGCTGGCCGAAGCCGAGCCTTCGTTGACCAGCACCACCAGCGGCACGCGCTTGAGCGCACCCTGCGTGTTGTCGGTCAGGCGCTTGATGGGGTCGGTGCCGCCGCGGCGCAGGTAGTGCTGCGGAATGGCCTTGTAGGTGAACTTGCTGTCCTCGAGCTGGCCGTTGGTGGAGACCACGGTCACGTTGTCGGGCAGGAAGGCGGCGGACAGGGCGACGGCCGCGTCGAGCAGGCCGCCCGGGTCGTTGCGCAGGTCAAGCACGATGCCCTTGAGGTTGGGGTCCGCCTTGTAGATGTCTTCCATCTTGCGGGCGAAGTCCTCGATCGTGCGCTCCTGGAACTGCGACACGCGCACCCACGCGTAGCCGGGTTCGACCACGCGCGACTTCACGCTCTGCGTCTTGATTTCCTCGCGCGTGATCGTCACGGGGAAACTGCGGTTCTCGTCCTTGCGGTAGATGTTGAGCAGCACCTTGGTGCGCGGCTCGCCGCGCATGAGCTTGACGGCGTCGTTGATGCTCAGGCCCTTGACCTGGGTGTCGTCGATCTTGGTGATCAGGTCGCCGGTCTTGAGGCCGGCGCGGAAGGCGGGGGAGTCCTCGATGGGCGAGACCACCTTGACCAGGCCGTCTTCCATCGTGATTTCAATGCCCACGCCGACGAAGCGCCCGCTGGTGCCTTCGCGGAATTCCTTGAACGACTTCTTGTCGAAGTACTGCGAATGCGGGTCCAGACTCGCGACCATGCCCGAAATGGCTTCGGAGATGAGCTTCTTCTCATCCACCGGTTCCACATAGTCGCTCTTGACCATGCCGAAGACGGCGGCGAGCTGCTGCAGCTCTTCCAGCGGCAGCGGGGCCAGCGCACCGCGCGCAACCGCCTGCAATTGCACCGTGGTCAGCGCGCCGGCGACCACGCCAATGGCCACCCAGCCTGCAATCTTCAGCTTGTGACTCACCTGTTTTGCCATCGAAATACCCCAGTAAAAAAGCCCGTGCAGGGCCTGCGGGACCCTCTCGGGTCAATATACACCTTGGAGCATGGCGAGATGCTTCGGTTCCCGGGGCTCCACAGTGGTATTCCCCGGGTTGTCGTGACGGATCGCCGGTTTCAGGCCTTGCCCTGCGCGGCCACCGCCGCCGCGGCCTTCGCCGCCGCCTCGGCATCGCCCAGGTAGAAATGCCGGATCGGTTTCAGATCCGCGTCGAGTTCGTACACCAGTGGAATGCCGTTCGGGATGTTCACGCCCACGATGTCGTTGTCGGAAATGCCGTCGAGGTACTTCACCAGGGCGCGGATGCTGTTGCCATGCGCCGCCACCACCACCCGTTTGCCGGCCTTGATCGCCGGCGCCATGGCTTCGTTCCAGAAGGGCAAGACACGTGCCACCGTGTCCTTGAGGCACTCGGTGAGCGGGATTTCTTCGGGCTTGAGGCGGTCGTAGCGCCGGTCGCCGCGCTCGCTGCGCGGGTCCGTGGCCTCCAGGGCCGGCGGTGGCGTGTCGTAGCTGCGCCGCCAGACCAGCACCTGTTCGTCGCCGTATTTTTTGGCCATGTCGGCCTTGTTCAGGCCCTGCAATGCACCATAGTGGCGCTCGTTGAGGCGCCAGCTGTGCACCACCGGCAACCAGGTGCGGTCCATCTCGTCCAGCGCGTGCCACAGGGTGCGCGTGGCGCGCTTGAGCACGCTGGTGTAGGCCAGATCGAAGTCGTAACCCTCGGCCTTGAGCAGACGGCCGGCGTTCTTGGCCTGCTCCAGGCCGGTGGCGGTGAGGTCCACGTCGGTCCAGCCGGTGAAGCGGTTTTCCAGGTTCCAGGTGGATTCGCCATGGCGAATCAGGACGAGTTTGTACATGGGCAGGGCGCGCGTTGAAGAGCGGAAATGGGGACGGACGGGGGGATCACAAGCCGGGCCAACCGGCCTGTCGGGTGACGTGCCACCGGGATGTGGCCGGCGCGGCACAGCCAAGCATTCTAAAATCCCGGGCTTACTCGAAAGGTGTATCTGTGAGTTTCTTCATCGAAAACTGGGTTCTGATTGCCGTGGCCATCACGTCGGGGGCCTTCCTGCTCTGGCCGCTGGCCTCTGCCGGCGGTCGCGCGGGGTCCCTCAACACGACCGAGGCCGTGCAGCTCATGAACCGCGACAAGGCGGTGGTGGTGGACGTGCGCGACGCCGACGGTTTTGCGTCGGGCCACGTGATCGGCGCGAAAAACCTGCCTCTGGCCGACCTGGAGGCCAAGCTGCCCACCACGGTCAAGAACAAGGCGCTGCCGCTGATCTTCGTGTGCGCCAATGGCGCGAGCGCGAACAAGGGCGTGGCCATTGCCAAGAAGCTGGGTTACGAGAACGCGCATGCCCTGACCGGTGGCATGGGTGCCTGGCGCACCGCCAACCTGCCCGTGGAAAAAGCCTGATCATCTGGGCTTGTTTTTCATCGGGTTCGACAGGATTTCCGCATGGCCAAGGTCAAGATGTTCACCAGCGCGTACTGCCCGTATTGCAGCCGGGCCCGGGCCCTGCTCGACCGGCGGGGCGTGTCCGACCTGGAAGAGGTGTACGTGGACGGCAAGCCCGAACTGCGCGCCCAGATGACCCAGCTCACGGGGCGCACCAGCGTGCCGCAGATCTTCATCGGGGACACCCATGTGGGCGGCTGCGACGACCTGCACGCGCTCGATGGGCGCGGCGGCCTGGTGCCGATGCTGCAGGCCTGAGTCACAAAGCCGCCTTGCCGGGCTGACATAATCCCGGCAGTGCCCGCCGCAGGGACTTCGATCTCCGGCGGGTTTGTTTTTTCCTCCCCGAATCTTTCGAGACACCACCATGGCAGAAAACCAGGACCCCATCTTCCAGATCCAGCGCGTCTACCTCAAGGAAGCGTCCCTGGAGCAACCCAATTCCCCGGCCATCCTGCTGGAGCAGGAGCAGCCCACGGTGGACATCCAGCTCGGCGTGGAAGCCAGCCCGGTGGCCGATGGCGTGTACGAGGTCTGCGTCACCGCCACGGTGACCACCAAGATCAAGGACAAGACCGTGTTCCTGGTCGAGGCCAAACAAGCCGGCATCTTCGAGATCCGCAACCTGCCGCAGGACCAGATGGGCCCGATCATGGGCATCGCCTGCCCGCAGATCGTCTACCCCTACCTGCGCAGCAACGTGGCCGACATCGTCCAGCGCGGTGGTTTCCCGCCGGTGCACCTGGCCGAGATCAACTTCCAGGCCATGTACGAGCAGCAGCAGGCGCAAGCCGCCGACGACGCACCGCGCATCGTCACGCAGTAAGTCCTCTCGCGGGGGACCCATGAACATCGTCGTGCTCGGAGCGGGCGCCTGGGGCACCGCCCTGGCCGTCGGCGCGGCCGCCCAGGGCGGCGAGTTCCGCCAGGTGACGCTGTGGGCGCGCGATGCGCAGCAGGCCGATGACATGCGCGCGCAGCGCGAGAACCGGCGCTACCTGCCGGGCGTGGCCCTGCCGCCCTCGGTGGGCATCGATGCCGGTCCGCTGGACGCGTCCTCGAAGGCTTTGGCCGAGGCCGACCTGCTGATCATCGGCACGCCCATGTCGGGCCTGCGCGGCATGTTGCAGGTGCTGGCATCGCATCCCGCGCCCGTGGCCTGGCTCTGCAAGGGTTTCGAGGCACCGCGCGAGGGCCACCATGGCCTGCTGGGCCATGAGGTGCGCGCCCAGGTGGCGCCACGGCTCAAGGCCGGGGTGCTCAGCGGCCCGAGCTTCGCGCAGGAAGTGGCGCGGGGCCAACCGACCGCCTTGGTGGCCGCGAGCGAACACGCCAGCGTGCGCGACATGCTGGTGGCCGCGTTCCACAGCCCCACGCTGCGCGTGTACGCCAACGAGGACATCGTGGGCGTGGAGGTGGGCGGCGCGGTGAAGAACCTGCTGGCCATCGCCACCGGCCTGTGCGACGGCCTGGACCTGGGCCTGAACGCGCGCGCCGCGCTGATCACGCGCGGCCTGGCCGAAATGACGCGCCTGGGGTTGGCCCTCGGCGCGCGCGCCGAGACCTTCATGGGCCTGTCGGGCCTGGGTGATCTGGTGCTCACCGCCACCGGCGATCTCTCGCGCAACCGCCGTGTCGGCCAGCTGCTGGCGCAGGGCATGAGCCTTCAGCAGGCGGTGGACTCGCTGGGCCACGTGGCCGAGGGGGTGTACAGCGCCCGCACCGCGGTGCAGCGCGCGCGCCTGCTCGGCGTGGACATGCCGATCAGCGAAGGCGTGGTGGCCTTGATCGAAGGCCGGCTCAAGCCAGCGCAGGCCGTGGCCGCGCTCATGGGGCGCGACCCGAAAGAAGAAGGCCTCTAGGCCGCCGCAGATGCGCAGCCCTCGGGTTTGAGCACGCGCTCGGTCGAGGCCGGATGCCGCGCCAGCGCCGCCGCCGGCCGGCGTGGGCGGCGCACCAGTTCACCGCCGCAATTGGGGCAGGTGTGGTTCAGCCGGGTGTCGGCGCAGTCGCTGCAGAACGTGCATTCGAAGGTGCAGATGCGCGCCTCGGTGCTTTCGTTGGGCAGGTCCCGGTTGCAGCATTCGCAATTGGGGCGCAGTTGCAGCATGGCGGACCTCCGGGAACTCAGATTTCGAAGTTGTCGATCAGGCGCGTCTTGCCCAGGCGCGCGGCGCCCAGCACCACCAGCGGGTCGCCGGCCTGCGGCGCCTGCAGGTCGGCGCGGCGGCGCACGGTGAGGTAGTCGGGCTGCCAGCCGCGCGCGGCCAGGGCCTTCATGGCGCGTTCTTCCAGCCCCGGCAGGTGCCGCGCCAGGCCATCGGCGGCGGCCAGGGCGTCGCGCCCCAGCGCCCGCAAGGCCAGCGAGAGCTGCACCGCCTCGGCGCGTTCGGTCTCGCTCAGGTAACCATTGCGCGAACTCAGCGCCAGGCCATCGGCCGCGCGCTGCGTGGGCACGCTCACGATGGTCACCGGCAGGGCGAACTGCTGCGCCATGCGGCGGATCACCATCTGCTGCTGGTAGTCCTTCTGGCCGAAGACCGCGTGGCGCGGGCCCTTGCCCTCGGTCAGCACGCACTGGAACAGCTTCATCACCACGGTGCAGACCCCGGTGAAGAAACCGGGCCGGAAATGGCCTTCGAGGATGTCGGCGAGCTCGGCGGGCGGCTGCACCTTGAAGCCCTGGGGCTCGGGGTACAGCTCCTTTTCCGACGGGGCGAACACCACGTCGCAGCCTTCGGCGGCGAGCTTGTCGCAATCGGCCTGCAGGGTGCGGGGGTAGGTATCGAAGTCCTCGTGCGGCGCGAACTGCAGGCGGTTGACGAAGATGCTGGCCACGGTCACGTCGCCCAGGGGTTTGGCGGCGCGCACCAGATCCAGGTGGCCGTCGTGCAGGTTGCCCATGGTGGGCACGAGGGCAGGCGCGTTGAAGGGCCGCAGCGTGGCGCGCAACTCTTCGATGGTGTGAACGAGTTTCATGGGTGGATCGTTGATTTACCAGGCGTGCAGGCTGTCGTCGGGGAAGCTGCCGTCCTTCACCGCGGCCACGTAGGCGGCCATGGCGTCGCGCACGCTGCTGGCGCCTTCCATGAAGTTGCGCACGAACTTCGGGTTCTTGCCCAGGTTGACGCCGAGCATGTCGTGCATCACCAGCACCTGGCCGGCCGTGCCCTTGCCCGCGCCGATGCCGATGGTGTGGCAGTGCGGCAGCTGGCCGGTGATCTCGGCCGACAGCGCGGCCGGCACCATCTCGAGCACCAGCATGGTGGCGCCGGCGTCCTGCAGCTCCAGCGCGTGGCGCTTGAGCGTGAGCGCGGCCGCGTCGCCACGGCCTTGCACGCGGTAGCCGCCCAGGGCGTGCACGGTCTGCGGGGTCAGGCCCAGGTGGGCGCACACGGGAATGCCGCGCTCCACCAGGAACCGCACGGTCTCGGCCGTCCAGCCGCCGCCTTCGAGCTTGATCATGTGGGCGCCCGCATGCACCAGCTGCGCCGCGCTGCGCATGGCCTGTTCCTTGGACTCGTGGTAGCTGCCGAACGGCAGGTCACCGAGCAGCCAGGCCGTGCCCTGCACGCGGCGCAGGCCGCGCGCCACGCTCTCCACGTGGTAGGCCATGGTCTCCAGCGTCACGCCGGCCGTGCTGGCCAGGCCCTGGCACACCATGCCCAGCGAATCACCGACCAGGATGCATTCCACGCCGGCGGCGTCGGCCACGGCGGCGAAGGTCGCGTCGTAGGCGGTGAGCATGGTGATCTTCTCGCCCCGCTCGCGCAGCTCGTTCAACCGGGGCAGGCTCACCGGCTTGCGCTGGGGCAGGGGCGAGGCCGCGGGCAGGGTGCCGTAGGGGGTGGCCATGGGCGGGGGGTTTGTG
>NZ_JBYTAE010000135.1:0-8360 GCF_058787875.1 Hydrogenophaga sp. FW305-3-2-15-A-LB1
CCTCTCCCCTGTGATGGGTGGCACCAAGCCCCCCACCCTCGTCGAATGCGTCGAACATGCCGAGGTCTTTCCCGAATCAAGTTGGATTGAAACCAAGGGGCATCACCATCCGGCGCGATCCGACCATCGCCGGCATGAGGTGCCCATCGGCACTTGCTGCGCGGAGCCCGTCTCTGGTGGACCGTTCAAGACACCCGCGCGCGGAAATTTATAACACTGTTTTTCTACAAAACCCATGCTTTTCCGGCATGAAATGAACAAAAAGGTTATCGAAATCCAAAAATGGCCGGCGTGCCATGGACCGTTCCGGCGCCCCATGCATGGACGAAGGTGGCCCGCATCCCAGGCACTGGCATGATGTCGGACTTCGCAGCCCCGCTGCCGGTCCCACTCCCAGCCATGAACACAGCCACCATCCCGCCCGACGCGCCCGCCACCGCCCAACCGGCCCGGGCGCGCCGCGGCGCCCCGCGCAACAAGGCCCCACGCACCGATGCGCGCCCACCCCGCCAGCACCCGGTGCTCGACCAGTTGGCCCAGCTCGCGCCCGGCCTCTTCGGCGAGGTGCTCAAGCCGCTCAAGCGCGGCATCTACCAGGACCTGCTCGACGCCCACCCAGGCGTGCTGGACGCCGAAGGACTCAAGGCCGCACTGGCCCTGCACACCCGCTCGTCGCGCTACCTGACCGTGGTGGCCTCGGGCCAGCCGCGCCACGACCTCGCCGGCCAGCCGGTGGAGCCCCTGGCGCCCGAGCACGTGCACCATGCGCTGATCGAGGTCTTCCGCCGCCGCCAGGGCCGCTCGCCGGAAGACCTGGTCCCCAAGCTGCGCCAGCGCATCGTGCAGGCCTTCGAGGCCTCGGGCCTGGGCCGTGAGGCCTACGCCACGCTGGTGATGGGGCGCGACGAGACCGTCAACGCCATCACCGCCGAAGCCCTGGCCGAAGCGGCCAGCCGCGCCGCGCGCGACGAAGCCCTGCTGCGCGCCTTCGACGCCAGCGGGCAGACGGTGGAGGCTTTCGCCGACATGTACGGCATGCCGGTGCACGAAGCCCGCCGCACGCTGGAGCGCGCCCGCGCCCGCCAGACACCCCGCGCCGCATGAGCCCCGCGACGACCACCGAATCACCCTACGCGTGGTGGCGGCTGGTCGTCTCGCTCGTGCTCATGACGCTGGGCGGCGTGGGCATGTACTCGGTCACCGTGGTGCTGCCTCGCATCCAAGCCGACTTCGGGGTGGATCGCGGCGCCGCCTCGCTGCCCTACACGCTCACCATGGTGGGCTTCGGCGTCGGCGGCATCCTCATGGGCAAGCTGTCCGACCGTTTCGGCGTGATGGTGCCGGTGCTCGGTGGCGCCGTCGGCCTGGGCCTGGGTTTCATCGCCGCCGGTGCGGCCACCACGCTCTGGCAGTTCAGCCTGGCGCAAGGCCTGCTCATCGGCCTGCTCGGCACCTCGGCCACCTTCGCGCCGCTGGTGGCCGACACCTCACGCTGGTTCGACCGGCGCCGCGGCATCGCGCTGGCGATCTGCATGAGCGGCAACTACGTGGCTGGCGCGATCTGGCCGCCGGTGACGCAGCATTTCATCGACCACGGCGGCTGGCGCGAGGCCTACACCTTCATCGGCGTGTTCTGCCTGCTCACCATGCTGCCGCTGGCCCTGGTGCTGCGGCGGCGCCCGCCTCCTGAAGCAGCGCCGGTGCCGGTCGCTGCGCCCGCCAGCGCGACTGTCGCGCCAGGCGATCGGCCACTCGGACTGTCGCCCGGCACGCTGCAGGCCCTGCTGTGTGTGGCCGGGGTGTCGTGCTGCGTGGCCATGTCCATGCCGCAGGTGCACATCGTGGCCTACTGCACCGACCTGGGTTTCGGCGCCGCGCGCGGCGCCGAGATGCTCTCGGTGATGCTGGGCATGGGCGTGGCGAGCCGGCTGATCTCCGGCTGGATCTCCGACCGCATCGGCGGCCTGCGCACGCTGCTGCTGGGTTCGGTGCTGCAGGGCGTGGCGCTGCTGATGTTCCTGCCCTTCGATGGCCTGGTGCCGCTGTACCTGATCTCCGGCCTGTTCGGCCTGTTCCAGGGCGGCATCGTGCCGAGCTACGCCCTGATCGTGCGCGAGCACTTCGCGCCCATGCAGGCCGGCGTGCGCGTGGGCACGGTGCTGATGGCCACGCTGCTGGGCATGGCGCTGGGCGGCTGGATGTCGGGCGCGATCTTCGACCTGACCGGCTCCTACCAGGCCGCCTTCCTCAACGGCATCGGCTTCAACCTGCTCAACGTCAGCATCGTGTTCTTCCTGCTGCGGCGCGCGCGGGCGCGCGGCATCGGCCTGGGCCGGTCGTCTCAGGGCATGGTGAACACGGTGAGCACGCCGGTGTAACCGTAGAGGCTGTGGTGAGCGATCTCGCCACCGGCGAAGAAACCCACCAGCGGCACATCGCCGAGCGCGCGGCGCACCACCTGAAGCTCGGCGCTGGGGCTGCCGAAATGCGGCCCGCCGCGCCCCGAGCAGCTGACGTACACCGCCCCGGCGATGCGACGCGCGGCATGCGGGCCGGCCTCCACGTCGGTGGACGAGAGCGCCGTCGCCATCGACAGGCCCAGCTCTTCGGGCTCGAGCTCTTCACGCACCTCGGCGCACACGCGCACGAGGTCGGCGCGCGCGGCCTCGGCGTTGCGCTCGCAGAAGGCCAGGCGCGTGCCCACCGGCGCCACGTCGGCAATCGCGATGCCGCGCCGCCCCGGGTCCAGGCCGATCAGGTGGCGCACCAGCACCTCGGTGCCGAACTGGCCGCGCACGCGCGGGGCGGGCGCTGAGGACGCGCTGTGCTCGGGCAGCGGCGGCGAGAGCCCCACCAGCGTGGCGCGCAGGCGCGGCATGGCTTCTTCGGGTTGCTCCAGCGAGATCACGCGCTCGCGCAGCAGCACGTCCAGCGCGGGTTCGTCGTCGAGCATCAGCACCAGGTTGCCGTCGGACGCGGTGACCGTGCGCTCGCGGTCCACCGGCTGCGCCCCCTGCGTGACGCGCGAGACCAGGCCCACGTCCGCCCCGAAGGCCACGCCGCTCAGGCCGCCATGGAACACCCCGCTGGCCGCGCCCTGGCCGTCGAGGGTGCCCGCGCTGCTGAGCGAAAACTGCACGCTCTGGTGCCGGCTCGCCGCCAGCCCACCGAACACGTAGCCGCTGCGCGTTCGCTCGGCCATTTCGGCAATGAGTTCGGCCAGCTCGGGCGTGCCGCCGTCGGCATGCACCAGCGCCGTGTGCGCCTCGAAACGGTCGGCGATCGCCGGCCGGCCACTCGTGGAGAGTGGCGCCACCCCGCTGAACACACGGTACTGGCCCGGGTGCAGATCGCACAGCATCACGCACATCGCGGGCTCGTCGAAATACTCCACGTTGTTGGCCGCGATGCCCACGCCCACGGTGCCGGCCCAGTCGATCGCCTCGGACGACAGCTCGGCACTCAGGTGCTTGAGGATGGCCTCGGCTTCGTCGGCGTAGTGGTCGGTGATGTAGAGCAGCCCCAGGCAGGGCGACTTGGCGTATTCGGGCAGCGCCATCTGCGCGCGCAGTTGCGCGAGCACGAGAGCGGCGGCCATCCGCCATTGCGGGTGGGTGGCGTGGGCGTAAGGAAAGAGTTTCATGAGAAAAAAGGCGGCGCGCCGCGAACACGGCGGCGTGGGAGGTTCAACGTCGGCTGGCGGCCTTGCGGGCCGGGGCCTTCCTGGCGGCCGGCTTGGCGGCGGATTTCGCGGCAGGGCGCTGGGCAGAAGGGCTGGCGGCCGGCCGGGCCACCGCCCGCGCGGCAGCGCGGCCCACGCCCCGGGCGGCCTTGCCGGCCATGCCGGTGGCGGTCTTCAGGGCCTGGTCGGTCAGGCCGCTGGCGACTTGGCGCGTGGTGTCGAGCGCGGTCTGCTTGGCCACGTCTTTCATCGCGTTGCTCGCGATCTGCTGGAACTGCTGCGACAGCGCCCCCCACCACTGCATCGGGTCCACCACGCCACCGGCGGCCGGCGCGGCGGCGGTCGCCGTCTTGCGGGCCGGCTTCTTCTTGCGCGGCGCCGGCGCAGGCGCGGCTTCGGGCTCGGCAGGGGTGCCGTAGGTGCGCGGCGGCACTTCCAGGCCGGCAAACGGCGTGGGCGCGGCGGCGGGTGAACCGGTGAAGCCGGCCAGGGTGTCGGCGGCCTTGATCTTGAGCGCGTTGGCCACATCGCCCATGCTGAAGTTCATCGTCTTGAGCGTGGACAAGGTCATCTTCTGCACCTCCAGCGCCTGGATGGTGGCCCCCAGCGCCTTGGCGTTCTGGTCCAGCCAGAAGTGCACGGCCTTGAGTTCCTCGATGCGTTTCTCGAGGTCTTCCACGTTGAAGGTGGGCGCCACCCAGCTGCCGAGGTTGGGCAACTGCGGGATGTTCTGGCTGATGCCCTGCGCCACCCCGCCGGCCGCCTGGCCCGCGAGGTTCTGCAGGAACTCGAAGCCGGGAACGAATTTGCCGAAACCGCTGCCGGGGGCGTCGCTCATGGAGATCTCCTGTCGTGCCGTCTAGGTCTTGTCTGTCTCAGCCGTCCACGCCGTAGCGGGGTGCGCGGCGCTCACGCAAGGATGCCACACCTTCGCGCACATCGGGCCCGGCAAAACCCATGAATTCGAGCGCCAGGGAGGTGTCGAACGCGGGGCCGGCCTGGCGCAGCCAGTTGTTGAGCGAGTACTTGGTCCAGCGGATCGCGGTCTGGCTGCCACTGGCCAGGCGGTCGGCCACTTCATAGGCCTTGTCGAGCAGGGCCGCGTCCTCCACCGCGAGCGAGACCAGGCCGATGCGCTCGGCCTCCTCGCCGCTGATGGGGTCGCACAACATCAGGTAGTACTTGGCCTTGGCCAGGCCGCACAACAGGGGCCAGACGATGGCCGCGTGATCACCGGCCGCCACGCCCAGGCGCGTGTGGCCGTCGACGATCTTGGCGCTCTTGGCCGCGATCGAGATGTCGGCCAGCAGGCCGGCCACCAGGCCCGCGCCCACGGCCGGGCCGTGCATGGCGCTGACGATGGGCTTGTCGCAGTTGATGACGTTGTAGACCAGGTCGCGCGCTTCCTTCCAGACGCGCGTGCGCACCTCGAAGTCGGTCGCCATGTCCTGCACCAGCGCGAGGTCGCCGCCGCCGGAGAAGCCCATGCCGCTGCCACGCAACACGGCGCAGCGCACGCTGTCGTCGCGCCCCACGTCGCGCCAGATCTCGCTGAGCTCCCAGTGGCCGTCGTGGCCGGCGGTGGGCAGCTTGCCGTTGCCGCCCGGGCCGTCGGCGCGCATCTGGATGTCGAGCACGGAAGGCACGCCGTCCACGGTGGGGCCGCGGCGGGTGATGGCGAGGGTCTGGTAGCGGCTGTAGTCCACGGGGCTGCTCATGCGGGTCTCCTGAAGGGCTGGGGTTCTGTCGGTCATTGTGCTCGACCGCGCGCCAGCGTCTATGCTGGCGGCCATGAACCCGTCCACCGCTGCGCTGCACACCCGCAGCCTGTTCCATTTCGCCTTCAACGTCACCGACCTGGACGCGGCGCGCCGCTTCTACGGCGGCGTGCTCGGCTGCGCCGAGGGCCGCAGCACCGACACCTGGGTGGACTTCGATTTCTTCAGCCACCAGATCTCGCTGCACCTGGGCGAGCCGCTGAAGACGCAGCGCACCGGCCGCGTGGGCGAGCACCTGGTGCCCATGCCGCACTTCGGCCTGGTGCTGCTGCTGCCGGAGTGGCAAGCGCTGGCCGCGCGGCTGCAGGCCGCGGACGTGGACTTCGTGCTGCCACCCCAGGTGCGCTTCGAGGGGCAGCCCGGGGAGCAGTGGACGATGTTCTTCTGCGACCCCTTCGGCAACCCGATCGAGGTCAAGGGCTTCGCGTCGATCGAGCAGGTCTACGCTGTTTGAACGCTGGCCTCAGGCCAGCGGCGCGATTTTCTGGTCGATCGCGCCGAACACGGACTGGCCATCCTTGCCCTTCATCTCGATGCGGATGGTGTCGCCGAACTTCATGAAGGCGGTCGAGGGCTGGCCGTCCAGGATGGTCTCGATCGCGCGCTTCTCGGCGATGCAGCTGTAGCCCTTGGGCCAGTCCTTGCGGCCGTCCACGTCCGTGCCCTTGTTGCTCACCGTGCCGCTGCCCACGATGGAGCCGGCGCGCACGTTGCGCGTCTTGGTGATGTGGGCCACGAGCTGGCCGAAGTGGAAGGTCATCTCCGGGCCGGCCTCGCACATGCCGACCTTGCGGCCGTTCCAGGTCGACTGCATGGTCAGGTGCACGCGGCCACCCTGCCAGGCGTCGCCGAGCTCGTCGGGCGTGACCGCCACCGGGCTGAACGCGGTGGCCGGCTTGCTCTGGAAGAAACCGAAGCCCTTGGCCAGTTCGGCCGGGATCAGGTTGCGCAGCGACACGTCGTTGGCCAGCATCAGCAGGCGCACGCCCTCCAAGGCCTGCTCGGGCGTGGCGCTCATGGGCACGTCGCCGGTGATGACGGCGATCTCGGCCTCGAAGTCGATGCCGAAGTCTTCACTGGCCACCACCACGTCTTCGCAGGGGCCGATGAAGTCGTCGCTGCCGCCCTGGTACATCAGCGGGTCGGTGTAGAACGACGCCGGCACTTCGCTGTTGCGCGCGGCGCGCACCAGTTCCACATGGTTGATGTAGGCCGAGCCGTCGGCCCACTGGTAGGCGCGCGGCAGCGGGGCCATGCACTGGGCGGGGTCGAACGGGAAGGCGTGGCGCGCCTTGCCCTGGTTGAGCGTGACGTACAGGTCGTGCAACTGGGGGCTGATGAAGTTCCAGTCGTCCAGCGCCTGCTGGAGCTTGTGGGCGATGCCGGTCGCATAATGCGCCGTGCTCAGGTCGCGGGAGACCACCACCAGTTGTCCGTCGCGCGAGCCGTCTTTGTAAGTGGCGAGTTTCATGCAAGTCTCCTGCTGTCAGGTTGGGGTCAAAGCGGGCACATTGTCCGCCTGGGGCCGGATCGGTGGCACACTCGGTGGATGTCTTTGAATTACGGATAGTGAAATTGATTCACCTATTCGTAAATACGGGATTCTAGACGAAAGCCCCGTGAACCGCTACAAGACCCGCCACCGGCCCGGGGAACCCACCGCCCGACCGACCGTCCAACCTTCGTGACCCTGATTCACATGCCTGTTGCCCAACGCCCCGCCATCGACACCGAAACCCGTGACGACGCGGAACCGTTGCGCGCGGGCATCCAGTCGGTGGAAGTGGGCTTCGAGCTGCTCGATGCCCTGTCGCAGGCCGACGGTGCCCTGATGCTGCGCGACCTGGCCGCCGCGGCCGGCATGAGCGCGGCCAAGGCCCACCGCTACCTGGTGAGCTTCCAGCGCATGGGCCTGGTGGTGCAGGACCCGGTGAGCACGCGCTACGACCTCGGCCCCGCCGCGCTGCGCATCGGACTGGCCAGCCTCGCGCGCCTCGACGCCGTGAAGTTCGCGCGCGAACGCATCGATGGCCTGCTGGCCGAGACCGGCCACACCCTGGCCATCGCGGTGTGGGGCAACCAGGGCCCCACCATGGTGCATTGGATCGAGGCGCCTCAGACGGTGCCCGTCACCCTGCGCCTGGGCGACGTCATGCCGCTGCTGACCTCGGCCACCGGCCGCTGCTTTGCCGCCTTCATGGGCAGTGAAGGCCGCGACGCCCAGCGCATCGCCCCCATGGTGCGCGACGAACTCGCGCGCCTGAAGAAGCTGCCGCAACATGGCGATCTGCCCCTGGTGGACGTGCCCCAGTCGCCGCAGGAGGTGCAGGCCCTGCTCGAAGACACCCGGCGCCGGGGCTTGGCGCGCGTGGTGCACAGCCTGCTGCCCGGCGTGGGCGGCTTCTGCGCCCCGGTGTTCGACGCCCAGGGCCGGCTCGCGCTGGGCCTGGTGGTGCTCGGCTCCGTGGCCACGCTGGACACCGACTGGCAGGGCGCCCCCGCCACCGCCCTGCTGCGCTGCGCCCGCCAGCTCAGCGCCGACCTGGGGCACCGCCCCGCCCCTTCCAGCCCGTGACCCAAACGCCCTTGTCACCTTCTGCCTCGCCACGCGGGTCGGTGCTCACCGCGCTGGTGGCGCTGGTGCTGGGCCTGCACCTGGTCCTGCTCGCCGGCGGCATCACGCTTCAACTGCCCGACACCGCCCGGGCGCCAGCGCCCCCGGCCACCGGCGCCAGTGCATCCGCCGCGAACGCCGAACCGCCCGCCACCGCCTCCACCCCGGCAGCGCGCCCGCAGCCGGTGCAGGTGAGCACCGTGCGCTGGATCGTGCCCGCCGCCCCGGCGCCCGCGCCGCGCCCCGAACCCGCGCCCCGGCCCAAGCCCGTTCCGAAGGCGGCGCC
>NZ_JBYTAE010000136.1:0-8351 GCF_058787875.1 Hydrogenophaga sp. FW305-3-2-15-A-LB1
GTGGCGTACTTGGCCAATACGCGGCGGGCGATCATGGGAGAGATCGGTGAGCCGCCGGCCTTCATCTCCAGGATGGTCTGGGCGATGTCTTCGGGTGCCGCGTCCTTGTGGATGTAGCCCAGCGCGCCGGCCTCGATGCTGGCCAGCACGTTGTCCTCGTCGCCGAACATGGAGATGACCAGGGTCTCGCAGGCGGGGTGGGTCAGGCGTGCCTGCTGAATGACCTCCAGACCGGACCCGTCGGGCAGGCCCAGATCGGTCAGCAGCACGTCCACGTCCAGGCCTGGACGGGTCAGGCAGTCTTTGGCGTGCGCCACGGTGCCCACACAACCGGCCAGCGTCAAGGCCGGCGAGCGGGCCACGCAGGACTCAAAAAAACCCCGCATCTCGGGGTCGTCTTCGACGATCAGCACACGCCACATCGGGATCGGTCTCCAGCGGCCCGCGGGTTGGACACATTGCGCGCGGGCTCCTTCGAGCATACCCAGAAAGCGGGCGCCGACCGTGCAAAGCGGCACGCCACGCAGGCCAGGAACGCCTCGAACCCCATGTTCATGGGATGCAATTTGTCGCCGCCAGACCTCCAATGCCGATGCCTGGGTCCAGGGATCCCGGGCCACTGTCCCACGAACACATGGAGATTGCATGCGAAACGACTACAGACGGTATGCCCTCGCGGGCTTGTTGATGCTGGCACTGGCGGGCTGCGGCGGCGGCAGCGGCGTCAACTCGGGCGCCGGGGGCGGCGGCACCGTCACCGCCCCGGTGGGCCTCACCGTCAGCGGCGTGGCCGCCACCGGCGCGGCCTTCACAGGCGCCGTCATCACCGTGGTCGACAGCCGCGGCGTCACCGTGGGCCAGAGCCAGCCCGTCGGCGCGAACGGCACCTACAGCGTCCCGCTGGACGCGGCGGCCGTGGCGCCTTTCGTGCTGGTGGCCAACCGCACCGACGCCAACGGGGCCACCCAGACGCTGGTCAGCGTGATCGCTTCGGCCAGCGCGACCACCGCCAACATCACGCCGATCACCACGCTCATCGCCTCGCGCCTGTCGCCCTCCGGCGACCCGGGCAAGCTGGCCAGCGAACTGGCCGCGGGCAATGCGGTCATCTCGGCGCAGGCCGTGGCCGCCACCGTGACAGAGGTGCAGGCCATCCTGGCGCCGTTGCTCACGGCCACCAGCACGACCGGCTTCAATCCGCTGACAGGCACCTTCAGCACCGACGGCACCGGCTACGACCGCTTGCTGGACTCGGTCAACATCACCTTCCTGCCGGCCAGCTCGACCACCACCAACATCGAGATCTCGGTCAAGCAGGAAGTGCCCGATGGCCAGCAACCCATCAGCCTGAGCTTCAGCAGCAACACGACGACCGTCGCGCCCCTGCCCGCGATCGATCCGACCACGCTCATCGCCGAAGGCACCTCCGCGAAGATCACCCAATTCCTTCAAGCGCTGACCGCCTGCTATGCCCTGCCGGCCAACCAGCGCGCGGCGGCGCCCAGCACCGTGCTGGCGGCCGCCTGCCTCGACGTGTTCCACGACAACGACCCCGCACTCTTCAGGAACAACGGTGGCACGGTGGGCAGCAGCGGCGCTTTCGCCAGCCTCTTCAACCCCAACGCCGTCGGTGTCGTGTTCAACCAGGGCAACTACGAATTCACCCGCGACAATGCCGACAAGGACATCGTCGTGGGCTACAAGACCACCAGCCCTGACGGCAGCGAGTCCTACGACAGCTTCGTGCTGCGCACCAGCACGGTGGACGGCAAGCTGCGGCTGATCGGCAACCAGTACCGCTTCCCCGGCCGCGTCGCGGCCTACCAGCAGCGGCGCAACTTCATCAGCCTGGGCCAGGAAGCCTACGACTACTTCAGCACCGGCTACGTGCTGGACGTGGCCAACCGCCAGCGCCCGGGCAACCAGGGTCCGCTCTTCAACCGCGTCGTCGTGACCACGCCGACCGGTTCGGTCCTCACCCTGCAACCGAGCGGCAACTCCAGTTTCCTGGGGCTGGTCAAGCCCGGGCCCGTGGTCTCCGGCACCAGCTTCGTTCGCTTGCGCAGCGAGTACGTGGATGGCAACACGTCGCGCCCCCATCCGCGCGACGTCGACCCCACGCTGTTCTTCGTGGCCGATCCGGACCGCACCGAGGCCAGCCTGGCCAGCGCCAAGTCGCAGGGCAGCTGGCGGTTCGAGTACTACCTCAACGTCAACGACCCGGCCACGCCGCAGGACGACACCCTGGTGCCCGAGGTGCAGTACTACAAGAACCGCGCCCGCGCCCTCACCATCGCCGAACTCCGCACGCAGGGCCTCGCGCAGCTGACGCCGGCCCTGATCGCCGAAATCCGGTCGGGCACCGAGCCGGCCGGCGTCCAGGACGCGGGACAGATCGTGTTCGTCGCCGGCGACCCCGGCGACATCTCCTCGGAAGGCGGCGGCAACGGCTGGAGTGTGGGCACGGGCCAGTTGCCCCCCACGCAGATCACGATGTTCGGGCGCTCGCCGCGCACGGGCAGCAACGCCAACTTCACCGATTCGGTCGAGGTGCGATCGACGGCGCGCCAGGCTGTCGTGCCCTGCTCGCAGCAGAGCGTGACGGACGACCACTGCTTCAATGGCGGCCCGACCTTCGCTGCGGGTTCGCGCCTGAGTGGCCTGCACCTCTCGGCCCGCGACGTCGCCGGGCGGGAGTACGCCAACTTCTACGCGCTGTACCAGCTCAACATCGTGCCCTGAAGCCCCCGGGCCCGGCTCCGCAGCCCCGCTTCGGCGGGGCTTTTTCATGCCCGAAACGACAACGCCCCGCAAGCGGGGCGTTTCTGCCGCACCGGTTCAGCGGATCAGCTGAACAGTTCCTTCGGCACGTTGCCGCCGTTGGCGGCGATGTGGGCCAGCACGTTCTTGTGCAGCCACATGTTCATCTTGGCCGAATCGCCCATCAGCTCGTCGGGGCAATACAGCTCCTTGGCGAGCGCCTTGCGCGCCTCGAGGCTGCTGTCGAGGTCCAGCAGCTTGAGCAGGTCGACGATGGAGGTCTTCCAGTTCAGCTTCTGCGGGTTGGCGGCCGCTTTCTTCTCCATCAAGGCCATCACGTCGACCATGGTGATCGATGCGACGGCGGGCGCGGCGGCCGGCGCGGGTGCCGGTGCGTCAGCAGGCGCCGTGGGCACGGTGGGCGGTGTGATGACCGGGGCCTCCGCGGCCTTGGACATGCCGAGCTTCTCGAGGATGTTGCTGAAAAATCCCATGGTGTTCTCCTTGTTTCCGTTGAAAAAGGCCCGCCTGGCCAGTGTGGAGGCGCGCCACGCCAGCATAGGCCATAAATGCGACAAGCCCAACCGCCGGTCTTGATGCTTTCTTGATACCGGCCCGCGCAGTCTTGCGCCCGTCTTGACGCCCCCGTTCCTAGCATCGGTGGACTGTCTTGAACGGAGAACCCCATGGACTTCATCTACCTCGGCCTGGCCGCTGCCTGCGGCCTGCTCGTCTGGGGCCTGGCATTGCTCTGCCAGCGCCTGCAACCCACCGGCGGGGGGCGCGCATGAGCGCCGCGCCGGGCCGCCCCAAGCCAGCTCGCACCGCAGCGCGTCGCGCGGAGGTACTCCTATGAGCGGTTGGACCCTGCTGGCGGCCGCGCTTTCGGGCGGGCTGCTGATCTACCTGGTGGCCGTGCTGCTGCGGCCGGAGGACTTCTCATGAGCGCGATGGCATGGCTGCAACTGGCGGTGTTCCTCGCGCTGCTGCTCGCGCTGGCCTGGCCGCTGGCGCGCGCGATCGACGCGGTGATGGCCGGCCGCTTCGCGCTCGGCCAGCGCATCGAGGCGCCGCTTTGGCGCCTGGCCGGCGTGCGACCCGAGCGCGAATCCGGCTGGCTGCGCTACGCGCTGGGCCTGCTGGTGTTCAACGGCCTGGGCCTGCTCGCGGTGTACGCGCTGCAGCGCCTGCAGGGTGTGCTGCCACTCAACCCGCAGACCTTCGGCGCGGTCACGCCCGACTCGGCCTTCAACACCGCCATCAGCTTCATGGCCAACACCAACTGGCAGGGCTATGGTGGCGAGTCCACCATGAGCTACCTCACCCAGATGCTGGGCCTCACGGTGCAGAACTTCCTGTCGGCCGCCACCGGCCTCGTGGTGGTGGTCGCGCTGGTGCGCGGCTTCTCGCGCCATTCGGCCCAGTCCATCGGCAACGTGTGGGTGGACCTGACGCGCGCCACGCTGTGGGTGCTGCTGCCGCTGTCGCTGGTGCTGGCGGTGTTCTTCGCGGGCCAGGGCGTGATCCAGAACCTCTCGCCCTACACCGAGGTGAAGACGGTCGAGACCGTCACCTGGGAAACCTCGACCCCCGGCGCCGAAGGCCAGCCGGCGCTCACCGAGGCGCACAGCAGCGCGGCGCAGACCCTGGCCATGGGGCCGGTGGCCTCGCAGCTCGCGATCAAGATGCTGGGCACCAACGGCGGCGGCTTCTTCAACGCCAACTCCGCGCACCCGTACGAGAACCCCACGGCGCTGTCCAACTTCGTGCAGATGCTGGCCATCTTCCTGATCCCGGCGGCGCTGTGCTTCGTGTTCGGCCGCATGGTCGGCGATCCGCGCCAGGGCTGGGCCGTGCTCGCCGCGATGGCGCTGCTGTTCGTGGCCTTCGTGGTCGCGGCCACCGCGTTCGAGCAGCAGGGCAACCCGGTGCTCGCCGCGCTCGGGGCCGACCAGGCCAGCAGCGCGCTGCAGTCGGGCGGCAACATGGAAGGCAAGGAAGTGCGCTTCGGCATCCACGCCTCCAGCCTGTTCGCGGTGGTCACCACCGCCGCGAGCTGCGGCGCGGTGAACGCCATGCACGACAGCTTCACGCCCCTGGGCGGCATGGTGCCGCTGGTGCTCATGCAACTGGGCGAGGTGGTGTTCGGCGGCGTCGGCGCGGGCCTCTACGGCATGCTGGTGTTCGCCATCATGGCGGTGTTCATCGCCGGTCTGATGATCGGGCGCACGCCGGCCTACCTGGGCAAGAAGATCGAGGCGCACGAGATGAAGATGGTGTCCATCGCCATCCTGGTCACGCCCCTGCTGGTGCTCGTGGGCACCGCCGTGGCCGTGATGGCTGGCGCCGGGCGCGCGGGCATCCAGGACCCGGGCGCGCACGGCTTCACCGAGGTGCTGTATGCCCTGACCTCGGCCGCCAACAACAACGGCAGCGCCTTCGCCGGCCTGTCGGCCAACACGCCGTTCTACAACGTGCTGCTGGGCCTGGCCATGGTGTTCGGCCGCTTCGGGGTGATCGTGCCGGTGCTCGCCATGGCCGGCTCGCTCGCCGCCAAGCAGCGCGCCGGCGCCACCGACGGCACCCTGCCCACCCACGGCCCGCTGTTCGTGGCCCTGCTGATCGGCACCGTGTTGCTGGTCGGCCTCTTGAACTATGTGCCCGCGCTGGCGCTCGGCCCGGTGGCCGACCACCTGCTGCTGTGGGCCCGCTGAAAGCCCCATCACCATGACCCGCACAACCCTGACCCTGTTCGACCCGGCGCTGGTGCGCCCGGCCCTGCTCGATGCCGTGCGCAAGCTCGACCCCCGCGTGCAGCGCCGCAACCCCGTGATGTTCGTCGTCTACGTGGGCAGCGCGTTCACCACCGCGCTCGCCTTCTCCCGGCCCGAGGCCTTCACCATCGCGGTGGCGCTGTGGCTGTGGTTCACCGTGCTGTTCGCCAACTTCGCCGAGGCCCTGGCCGAGGGCCGCAGCAAGGCGCAGGCCGCCGCGCTGCGCGGCCTCAAGCGCCAGACCTGGGCCAAGCGGCTGGACCGCCATGTGCAGTACGACCGGCGCGTGCCCCGCACGTCCATGGCGTGGCTGCCGATCGAGGCCGACCAGCTGCGCAAGGGCGACGTGGTGCTGGTCGAGGCCGGTGACACGGTGCCGGCCGACGGCGAGGTGATCGACGGCGTGGCCTCGGTGGACGAGAGCGCCATCACCGGCGAGTCGGCCCCGGTCATCCGCGAATCGGGTGGCGACTTCTCGGCCGTGACCGGCGGCACGCGCGTGCTGTCCGACTGGGTCGTGGTGCGCGTCTCGGTCAACCCCGGCGAGACCTTCGTGGACCGCATGATCGCGATGGTGGAGAACGCCAAGCGGCAGAAGACGCCGAACGAGATCGCGCTGACCATCCTGCTGGTGGCGCTGACCATCGTGTTCCTCGGCGTGGTCGCCACGCTGCTGCCCTTCTCGTCCTTCAGCGTGCAGGCCAGTGGCGCGGGGCAGCCGGTGAGCCTGGTGGTGCTGGTCGCGCTGCTCGTGTGCCTGATCCCGACCACCATCGCCGGCCTGCTCAGCGCCATCGGCGTGGCCGGCATGAGTCGGCTGATGCAGGCCAACGTGATCGCCACCTCGGGCCGCGCGGTGGAAGCCGCCGGCGACGTGGACGTGCTGCTGCTGGACAAGACCGGCACCATCACGCTGGGCAACCGGCAGGCCAGCGCCTTCCTGCCGGCACCCGGCGTCCAGGAGGCCGCCCTGGCCGACGCCGCGCAGCTCGCCTCGCTGGCCGACGAGACGCCCGAAGGCCGCAGCATCGTGGTGCTGGCCAAGCAGAAGTTCCAGCTGCGCGAGCGCGAGGTGGAGGCCCTGGGCGCGAGCTTCGTGCACTTCACCGCGCAGACGCGCATGAGCGGGGTGGACCTGCCCCAGGGCCGCACGCTGCGCAAGGGCGCGGCCGATGCGATCCGCCGGCACGTGGCGTCGCTGGGCGGCGCCTTCCCCTCCCACGTGCAGGCCACGGTGGACGAGGTCTCGCGCCGCGGCAGCACGCCGCTGGTGGTGAGCGACCGCGACCGCGTGCTCGGCGTGGTCGAACTCAAGGACGTGGTCAAGGGCGGCATCAAGGAGCGCTTCGCCGAACTGCGCCGCATGGGCATCCAGACCGTGATGGTGACCGGCGACAACCGCCTCACCGCCGCGGCGATCGCCGCCGAGGCCGGCGTGGACGACTTCCTGGCCGAGGCCACGCCCGAGGCCAAGCTCAGGCTGATCCGCGAACACCAGGCCCAGGGCCGGCTGGTGGCCATGACCGGCGACGGCACCAACGACGCGCCCGCGCTGGCCCAGGCCGACGTGGCCGTGGCCATGAACACCGGCACGCAGGCCGCCAAGGAGGCCGGCAACATGGTCGACCTCGACAGCAACCCGACCAAGCTGATCGAGATCGTGGAGACCGGCAAGCAGATGCTGATGACGCGCGGCTCGCTCACGACCTTCAGCATCGCCAACGACATCGCCAAGTACTTCGCCATCGTGCCCGCGGCCTTCGTCACCACCTACCCGCAGCTCTCGGCGCTCAACGTGATGCGGCTGACCAGCCCCGACTCGGCCATCCTCTCGGCGGTGATCTTCAACGCGCTGATCATCGTCGTGCTCATCCCGCTGGCGCTCAAGGGCGTGCGCTACCGCGCGGTCGGCGCGGCCTCGCTGCTGCGCCGCAACCTGGCCCTCTACGGCCTGGGCGGCATCGTGGTGCCCTTCATCGGCATCAAGGCCATCGACCTGCTGCTTTCGGCCATCGGCTTCGCCTGAACACCCCCAAGGATTTGTCATGAACCCCACAACGCCCTCTTCCGAATCCGATCCCGTGTGGCGCCCGGCCCTCGTGCTGTTCGTGCTGCTGAGCCTCGTCACCGGCCTGCTCTACCCCTTCTTCGTCACCGGCGTGGCGCAGGCGGTGTTCCCCCACCAGGCCAACGGCAGCCTGATCGAGCGCCAGGGCCAGGCCGTGGGCTCCGAGCTCATCGGCCAGCCCTTCACTCAGGCCGGGCACTTCTGGGGCCGCCCCTCGGCCACCGGGCCGATGGCCTACAACGCCGGCGCCTCCAGCGGCTCCAACCTCGGCCCCAACCACCCCGCGCTGGCCGAGGCGGTGAAGGCCCGCATCGACGCCTTGCGCGCGGCCGACCCGGGCAACACGGCGCCGGTGCCGGTGGACCTGGTCACCGCCTCCGCCAGCGGCCTGGACCCGCACATCAGCCTGGCCGGCGCGCGCTACCAGGTGGCGCGGGTGGCGCGCTCGCGTGGCCTCGCCCCCGAGCAGGTGAACGCGCTGGTGGACCAGCACACCGAGACCAGCCTGTTCGGCTTCCTGGGCGAGCCGCGCGTGAACGTGCTGGCGCTCAACCTCGCGCTCGACGCGCCGCGGCCATGAGCGGCGGCTGGCTGGAACCGGTGCTTGCGTTCGGGGCCATCGTGTTGCCCCTGCTGCTGGCCTGGTGGCTGGTGGCGCGCGGGGCGCAGCGCCCCCGGCAGCGCAAGCGCCGCTCGGGCGACAATGGCAGCCACCCGCGCGACCCCTCCTGACGCGCCGGCCCCGCCAC
>NZ_JBYTAE010000137.1:0-8255 GCF_058787875.1 Hydrogenophaga sp. FW305-3-2-15-A-LB1
CGCCCCCCGTGCGGCCCCTTCTCCCAATGCGCCCGCCAGCTACGAGGCGGCGCTGGAAGAACTGGAGCAACTGGTGGCCCAGCTCGACGCCGGACAACTGCCGCTGGACCAGTTGCTGACCCGTTACCAGCGGGGCGCGGAGTTGCTCGCGTTCTGCCGCTCGCGGCTGGATGACGTGGAAAACCAGATCAAGGTGCTCGAAGGCGGCACGCTCAAGCCCTGGGACGCGCCGTGAACGCCGTGCTCTCCGATACCCACGATTTCGTGGCCTGGCGCCAGGCGCAACAGGACGCGGTGGAACGTGCGTTGGAGCGCTGGGTGTCCGCCGACGCGCCCGCCGGGCTGGGCGACGCCATGCGCTACGCCGTGCTCGATGGCGGCAAGCGCCTGCGCCCGCTGCTGGTGCTGGCCACCTGCGAAGCGGTGGGCGGCCACGCGGCGGCGGCGATGCGCGCGGCCTGCGCGGTCGAACTCATCCACGCCTACTCGCTGGTGCACGACGACATGCCTTGCATGGACAACGACGTGCTGCGGCGGGGCAAACCCACGGTGCACGTGCAGTTCGGCCAGGCCCAGGCCCTGCTGGCGGGCGACGCGCTGCAGGCCCTGGCCTTCGAACTGCTGGTGCCGGGCGACGGCAGCCTGAGCGATGGCATGAGCGCCCGCCTGTGCCGCCTGCTGGCGCTCGCGGCCGGGGCCGACGGCATGGCCGGCGGGCAGGCCGTGGACCTCGCCAGCGTGGGCGTGGCACTCGACCAGCCCGCGCTCGAAGCCATGCACCGCCGCAAGACCGGCGCCCTGCTGCAGGCCAGCGTGACCATGGGCGCTTCCACCGGCACGCCCTCGCCCCAGGCCCTGGCCCTGCTCGCCGAGTACGGCGCCTGCGTGGGACTGGCCTTCCAGGTGGTGGACGACATCCTCGACGTCACCGCCGACTCGGCCACGCTGGGCAAGACCGCCGGCAAGGACGCCGCGGCCGACAAACCCACTTTCGTCTCCCTGATGGGGCTGGACCAGGCACAGGCCTATGCCGACCGCGTGCTGGCCCAGGCCCACGACACCTTGCGCCGCTCCGGCCTCGACCACACCGCCACCCTGCACGCCCTGGCCGACTGGGTGGGGCGGCGTGCGTCCTGAGGCCCGAAACAAGGCCGATCCACCATGACCCAAGCGCCCCCGCCCATGAATTCCCTGTTGTCGACCATCGAATCCCCCGCCGATGTGCGCCAACTCGCGCGCACGCAACTTTCGCCGCTGGCTGATGAACTGCGCGCTTTTCTGCTGCAGAGCGTGGCGCGCACGGGCGGTCACCTCAGCTCCAACCTCGGCACGGTGGAACTCACGGTGGCATTGCATTACGTCTTCAACACCCCCGATGACCGCCTGGTCTGGGACGTGGGCCACCAGACCTACCCGCACAAGATCCTGACCGGCCGGCGCGACCGCATGGGCACGCTGCGCCAGTTCGGCGGCATCAGCGGCTTTCCGCGCCGCGACGAGAGCGAGTACGACACCTTCGGCACCGCGCACTCGTCCACCAGCATCTCGGCCGCGCTGGGCATGGCGCTGGCCTCCAAGATCAAGGGCGAGCCGCGCAAGTCCATCGCCATCATCGGCGACGGCGCCATGACCGCCGGCATGGCCTTCGAGGCGCTGAACAACGCCGGCGTGGCCGAGGGCCGCCTGCTGGTGGTGCTCAACGACAACGACATGTCGATCTCTCCGCCTGTGGGGGCGCTCAACCGCTACCTGGCCCAGCTCATGAGCGGGCAGTTCTACGCCGCCGCGAAGAACGTGGGCAAGCAGGTGCTCAAGGGGGCGCCGCCCCTGTTCGAACTGGCCAAGCGCTTCGAGGAGCACGCCAAGGGCATGGTGGTGCCGGCCACGCTGTTCGAGAAATTCGGCTTCAACTACATCGGGCCGATCGATGGCCATGACCTCGAATCGCTGATCCCCACGCTGGAGAACATCCGCCACCTGCTCGACACCGACAGCGGCCCGCAGTTCCTGCACGTGGTCACCAAGAAGGGCCAGGGCTACAAGCTCGCCGAAGCAGACCCCGTGGCCTACCACGGCCCGGGCACCTTCGACCCCGCGGTGGGCATCACCAAGCCCGCCACACCGTCCAAGACCACCTTCACCCAGGTGTTCGGCCAATGGCTGTGCGACATGGCCGAGGCCGATCCGCGCCTGGTCGGTATCACGCCGGCCATGCGCGAAGGCTCGGGCATGGTCGAGTTCGAGCGCCGCTTCCCCGCGCGCTACTTCGATGTCGGCATCGCCGAACAGCACGCCGTGACCTTCGCCGCCGGCCTGGCCTGCGAGGGGCTCAAACCGGTCGTGGCGATCTACTCCACCTTCCTGCAGCGCGCCTACGACCAGCTCATCCACGACGTGGCGCTGCAGAACCTGCCGGTGGTGTTCGCGCTGGACCGCGCCGGCCTCGTCGGTGCCGACGGCGCCACGCACGCGGGCGCCTACGACATCGCCTACCTGCGCTGCATCCCCAACATGGCCGTGGCCTGCCCGGCCGACGAGGCCGAGTGCCGCCAGCTGCTGAGCACCGCGTTCGCGCAGAATCAGCCTGTGGCGGTGCGTTATCCGCGCGGTGCAGGTGCGGGTGTGGCCCAGCCCGCCGGGCTCGAAGGCCTGCCCTTTGGCCGTGGCGAGCTGCGCCGCAAGGGCCGGCGCGTGGCCATTCTGGCCTTCGGCACCTTGCTGCAGCCCGCGCTGGCCGCCGGCGAGAAGCTGGGCGCCAGCGTGGCCAACATGCGCTGGGTCAAGCCGCTCGATGTGGAACTGCTGCGCGAGCTGGCCTCGTCGCACGACGCCTTGGTCACAGTCGAGGAAGGCAGTGTGATGGGTGGCGCTGGCAGCGCCGTGATGGAGGCCTTGCAGTCAGAGGGCTTCGCACTGCCCGTGCTGCAGCTGGGCCTGCCGGACACCTTCGTCGACCACGGCGATCCGGCTCGGCTGCTGGCCGGTCTGGGGCTGGATGGAACGGGCATCGAACGCGCCATCCGCACGCGTTTTGGCAATCTGCTCGCGCCCGTGGTGAAAGCGGTCGGCTGAACTGCAGCGCCGGAGCGTGGAAAACGGGTTTACCCTGCACGCAGGCCCTTTGATGCAAAAAAGGCATCCCCTACAATCAGCCGCTCCATACCACCCACACGCAGCTGCGGTACTTCGCTCGCTGCGTGTTTCTTTATCCATCGATAAATGGGGTGTGGGGTCTATGTTCACAAGAAATGGGAATCAGGATGGGTGCACTTCTCAACTTCTCTCGGGCCATCGACAGGCTCAACGCCTGGGTGGGCAGACACGCGATCTGGCTGATCATGGGTTCCACGGTCATCAGCGCCGTCAACGCGCTTGTGCGCTACACCTTCAACACCAGCTCCAACGCCTTCCTCGAGATCCAGTGGTATCTCTTTGCCTGGTCGTTCCTGATAGCGGCCGGTTTCACGCTGCTCAACCGGGAGCATGTGCGCATCGATGTCCTCAACAGCCGTTTGCCCA
This sequence comes from Hydrogenophaga sp. FW305-3-2-15-A-LB1, assembly GCF_058787875.1. Lineage (NCBI taxonomy): Bacteria > Pseudomonadati > Pseudomonadota > Betaproteobacteria > Burkholderiales > Comamonadaceae > Hydrogenophaga > Hydrogenophaga sp. FW305-3-2-15-A-LB1. The sequence continues at coordinate 3,520 of NZ_JBYTAE010000137.1, forward strand.
AGAAGGCGCAGATTTGGATTGACATCCTCGGCTTCGCTTTCTTCCTCACACCGGTGTGCCTGCTCGTGCTGTATTACGGCATCCCGATCTTCATGGAGAAGTACACCTCGGGCGAGATGTCGGGCAACCCCGGTGGCCTGATCCGCTGGCCAGTGTGGCTGGCGATCCCGGCAGGCTTCATCCTGCTGATGCTCCAGGGCTGGTCCGAACTCATCAAGCGCGTGGCCTTCCTCACCGGGCGGGGTCCCGACCCCACGATCAAGGCCGGCGAGAAGTCTGCCGAGGAAGAACTGGCCGAGATCCTGAGCCAGCGCGATGCCGCCAAAGGCACGCCAGTCTCGCAGTAACCGGCCAAGGAATCGACGATGGAATTCATTGCGGCGAACTTCGCCCCGATCATGTTTGCGGGGCTCATCATCTTTCTGCTGCTGGGTTTCCCGGTGGCCTTCAGCCTGGGCGCCTGTGGCCTGGCCTTCGGCATCGTCGGCATCGAGATGGGCGTGTTCCCGTCTTCGGTGCTGGCCTGGCTGCCGCAGCGCCTGATCGGCATCATGGCCAACGACACCTTGCTGGCGGTGCCTTTCTTCACGCTCATGGGCCTGATCCTGGAGCGCAGCGGCATGGCCGAGGACCTGCTCGACACCGTTGGCCAGGTCTTCGGACCGATGCGTGGCGGCCTGGCGCTGGCGGTGGTTTTCGTGGGTGCGATGCTGGCCGCGACCACGGGTGTGGTGGCGGCTTCGGTCATTTCGATGGGCCTGATTTCTCTGCCCATCATGCTGCGCTATGGCTACGACCGCCAGTTTTCCAGTGGCGTGATCGCGGCCTCGGGCACGCTGGCGCAGATCATTCCGCCCTCGCTGGTGCTCATCATCATGGCCGACCAGCTGGGCCGCAGCGTCGGTGACATGTACAAGGGGGCCTTCATCCCGGCCTTCATGCTGGTCGGCTGTTACGTGCTCTACATCGCCTGCCTGGCCATCTTCAAGCCCGCCAGCGTGCCTGCGCTGCCGACCGAGGCGCGCATCTACCGCGAGCCCAATGGCAGCGGCGGCTACCAGTCGCTGTTGGTGCTGATGGTGGTCTCGTTCATGGTCTCCATCGTGCTGGCGCGCTACATGCCCGAAGTCCACACCTGGTGGCTGGGCCGCGAGGTGACCTCCGTGCCCACCGACGAGAAGGTCGTCGTGGCCATGGCTGGCGGTGCCTTCGTGGCTCTCGTGATGGCCCTGGCCAACAAGTACGCGAAGCTGGGCTTGCTCTCGCGCCTGGCCGAGCGGGTGACCTTCGTGCTGATCCCTCCGCTGCTGCTGATCTTCCTGGTGCTCGGCACCATCTTCCTGGGCATCGCCACCCCTACCGAGGGCGGTGCCATGGGGGCGATGGGCGCCATCATCATGGCCCTGATGCGCAAGCGGCTGGACATGAAGCTGCTCAAACAGGCCCTGGCCACGACCACCAAGCTTGGCAGCTTCGTGATGTTCATCCTGATCGGGGCCACGATCTTCGGCCTGGTGTTCCAGGCGGCCGATGGTCCGATCTGGGTGGAGCATCTGCTGGCCGACCTGCCGGGTGGCCCGGTTGGTTTCCTGATCGTGGTCAACATCCTGATCTTCTTCCTGGCCTTCTTCCTCGACTATTTTGAACTCTCGTTCATCGTGGTGCCGCTGCTGGCGCCGGTGGCCGACAAGCTGGGCATCGACCTGATCTGGTTCGGCGTGCTGTTGGCGGTGAACATGCAGACCTCGTTCATGCACCCGCCGTTCGGCTTCGCGCTGTTCTTCCTGCGCTCGGTGGCGCCCGACAAGCCCTATGTGGACCGGGTGACCAACAAGGTCATGGCCCCGGTCACGACCATGCAGATCTACAAGGGAGCGATCCCCTTCCTGATCATCCAGCTGTTCATGGTCGGTGTGCTGATCGCCTTCCCGGGGCTGGTCACGGGCAGCCTCGACAAGGTCGGTGACTACGACCTCAAGGCCGTGGGAGAGCAGATGATGGAAGACCTCAACCCGGGCTCCGAAGGTGGCTACGGTGCGGACGATCAGACCGCGCCGTCAGAAGAAGGTCAGGAGCAGCCCTCTGCAAAGCCGGAAGCGGCTGGCGAAGCAGGCCCCGACGCCAAGGCCGCCACGGAAGACGACCCCATGAAGGCCATGCAGGAAGCCCTCGGCCGCAAGTGAGCTCTGCCAGCGGCGTGCCTGCGGCGTGACGAAGCGCAGGCTGTCGAGGGAAAACCCTCGGCGGCCTTGCCCTTGAGACACGGCAGATATCAATAGAATCAAAAGACCGTTCTTCATCCCGGTGTGTGCCACGCAAGAGGCTGCGCCTTTCTTTCAAGCTTTCATCAAGCAATCCTGGAGCAATCTCAATGGATCGTCGTTCTATCGTGAAGAGTGCCGGCCTGGCCGGCGTGCTGGCCGCTGGTGTGGCACCGGCCGTGCATGCGCAAGCTGCGGTGCGCTGGCGCCTGGCTTCGAGTTTCCCTCGTTCGCTGGACACCATCTTCGGCAGTGCCGAGAAGCTGTCGCAGACCGTCAAGGCACTGTCGGGTGGCAAGTTCGAGATTTCCGTTCACCCAGCGGGCGAGTTGATGCCTGCCTTTGGCGTCGTGGACGCGCTTCAGGGCGACAACATCGACATGGCCCAGACGGCCGCCTATTACTTCACCGGCAAGGACCCTGTTTTCGCCTTCAGCTGCGCGGTGCCCTTTGGCCTGACCGCCCGGCAGAACACCGCTTGGAAGCAGCATGGCAATGGCGGCAAGCTGCTCGATGAATTCTTCGCTCAGTACAACTTCCGCACCGCCAGCGCCGGCAACACGGGCACGCAGATGGGCGGCTGGTACCGCAAGGAGATCAAGACTGCCGCCGACCTCAAGGGCCTGAAGATGCGCATGGGCGGCGGCGTGTTCGGCGAGGGCATGGCCAAGCTGGGTGTGGTGTCGCAGAACCTGCCGGCCGGTGAGGTGTACCAGGCGCTGGAGAAAGGCACGCTGGACGCGGCCGAATTTGTCGGTCCGCACGACGACGCCAAACTCGGCTTTCACAAGGTGGCTCCGTTCTACTACTACCCGGGCTGGTGGGAAGGCGGCGCCGATCTGGAGTTCTTCATCAACCTGAAGAAGTTCAACGCCCTGTCGGATGAAAACAAGGCCATCCTGAACGCCGCCATGGCCGTGGCCGCGACCGACATGACCGCCAAGTACGATGCCGTGAACCCGATCGCATTGAAGAAGCTGGTGGCCGAGAAGACCCAGCTCAAGGCGTTCCCCAAGGCGGTGATCGATGCCGGCTTCAAGGCCTGCATGGAAGTGTTCGCCGAGCACGAAGCCAAGTCGCCCACCTTCAAGAAGATCCACCAGGACATGCGCACCTTCCAGCGCGATCAGATTCTGTGGAACCGTTTCTCGGAGTTCCCGTTCAACCAGTACATGGCTGGCGTGAAGATCTGATCTTGAAAGCTGCACCTGCGGTCCGGCTCGACCGGGTCCATGGTGTATCTGGGCAGGGGCCCGCTGCGTGCAGCGGGCCTTTTCGTTCCCACTGACACCGTCTCGGTTTTTATGAAACTTGATGTCCGCATCCTGGATCCGCGTTTGGTCAGCCAGATGCCTTCCTACGCCACGCCCGGCAGTGCCGGCCTCGATCTGCGGGCCTGCCTCGACGCGCCGCTGGTGCTGGCGCCCAACGCGTGGCAACTGGTGCCGACCGGCCTGGCGATCCACCTGGCCGACCCCGGCTACGCCGCCATGATCCTGCCGCGCTCCGGCCTGGGCCACAAACACGGCATCGTGCTCGGCAACCTGGTCGGCCTGATTGACAGCGACTACCAGGGCCAGCTCATGGTGAGCGCCTGGAACCGAAGCGACGTGGCCTTCACCATCGAGCCCATGGAGCGCATTGCGCAGATGGTGATCGTGCCCGTGGTGCAGGCGGAGTTCAACGTGGTGAACGACTTCGCCACCGCGAGCGAGCGCGGCGCCGGGGGTTACGGTTCCACGGGCAGAGGATAAAAGACCGTCGTCGCGCGAGGCGGTCTGATCAAGAGGTGCCGCGGAACCGGCTTTGCCGGGCCACAGGCACCGCCCCCTTGAGGGGGACGCGCGCAGCGCGGCGGGGGTGTGTCCTGATCAGTGGAGTGTGTGGGGGCCGGGCGGCGTGAGGCCCGGACCCTGCAGTTCGTCGGGCGCGTCCACCTGCATGCGGAAGAAGCCGGTGCCCAGCGTGCCCTGGCCGATTTCGTCTTCCCGGGCCTCGCGCACCGCGTGCACCTTCAGGCTGATGCGCAGGGCGATGCCGGCCAGGGGGTGGTTGCCGTCCAGCACCACGTGCTCGGGGTAGATGTCGCTGATGAAATACAGGCGGTCCTTGGGGGCCGAGGGGTTGCAGCCCGGGGGCAGGCCCTCGAAACCCATGCCTTCTTCGATCTCGTCGGGCAGCAGGTGGCGGGGTTCGAGGAACAGCAGGCGGTCGTCGTAGTCGCCGAAGGCGTCGGCCGGCTCCAGGTGCAGGTCGATCGTGTCGCCCGCCGAGTGGTTCAGCAGGGCTTCCTCGATCTTGGCCAACAGGTCGTTGCCGCCCACGAGGAACTCCACCGGCTCATCGAGCACGTCGAGTTCTTCGCCCAGCGTGTCCTTGAGGGTCCAGGTCAGCGCGACCACGCATTGTTGGTTGATTTTCATCCGACAATTGTCCCATGCTCCATGCTTCCCCATCCAGCCCCCCCTCTTTGTC
>NZ_JBYTAE010000138.1:0-8183 GCF_058787875.1 Hydrogenophaga sp. FW305-3-2-15-A-LB1
CACCCGCCCCGGCCGCGGGCGGCGCCGACGAGATCAGCTTCATCTGGCCGGCCCAGGGCACCGTCATCACGCCGTTCGACGAGGCCAACAACAAGGGCGTGTCCATCGCCGGCAAGATCGGCGACCCGGTGGTCGCGGCGGCCGATGGCCGTGTGGTCTACGCCGGTGCCGGCCTGCGCGGCTATGGCAACCTGATCATCCTCAAGCACAACAACACCTACCTCACCGCCTACGCCCACAACCAGGCGCTGCTGGTGCGTGAGGACCAGGCCGTGCGCCAGGGCCAGAAGATCGCCGAGATGGGCAGCAGCGACACCGATCGCGTGAAGCTGCACTTCGAGGTGCGCCGCCTGGGCAAGCCGGTCGACCCGATGGGCCACCTGCCCAAGCGCTGAACACCGGCGCGGCATGGCCTGGCCGGTTCTCGTCTTCGACATCGAGTCCATTCCCGATGTGGCCGGGCTGCGCGCCCTGCGCGGCGCGGCGCCCGAGTTGACCGACGAGCAGGTCCACGCTGCCTGGCTGGCCGAGCGCAAGGAAAAGGGCCAGAGCGACTTCGTGCCGCTGCACCTGCAGCGCGTGCTGGTCATCAGCTGCGTCTTCCGCAACGCCGAAGGCCTGCGCATCCACTCCTTCGTGGACCGCGACGGGCAGAGCGAAGGCAAGGTGGTGCAGGCCTTCTTCCATTCCATCGAGAAGCACACGCCCCATCTGGTGAGCTGGAACGGGGGCGGCTTCGACCTGCCGGTGTTGCACTACCGCGGCCTGCGCCATGGCGTGGAGGCCAGCAAGTACTGGGACCTGGGCGAGGACGACCGCGAGTTCAAGTGGAACAACTACATCAGCCGGTACCACATGCGGCACCTGGACCTGATGGACCTGCTGGCCATGTACTCGCCCAAGAACAACGCGCCACTGGACGCCATGGCCAAGCTCTGCGGCTTTCCAGGCAAGCTGGGCATGGACGGCTCGCAGGTGTACGCGCAGTACCTGGCGGGGCAGACCGAAGAGATCCGCCGCTATTGCGAGACCGACGTGATGAACACCTACCTGGTGTACTGCCGTTTCCAGAAGATGCGCGGCGGGTTGACCGAGGCCGAATACGAGCAGGAAATCGCCATGGTCAAGGAGACGCTGGGCAACCTGGCCCCGGCCGAGCCGCACTGGGACGAGTACCTGCGGGCCTGGGCCTGAGACAATCGGGGGATGACAGCGTCCTCCCTCCACGAAAACAGCCTTCTCACCACCGCCAGCACCGAGGCGGCCCACGAAACAGCGGCCAGCACCCTGCCTGAGGGCTGGCTCGCGATCGAATCTCTCGACATCGATGCCCAGGGCATCGCCCGCCGGCCCGACGGCAAGGTGGTGTTCATCGAAGGTGCGCTGCCCTTCGAGCAGGTCAGCGTGAACGTGCATCGCAAGAAGAACAACTGGGAAGCCGGCACGGTGACGGCGATCCACCGCGAATCCTCGCAGCGCGTGCGGCCCGGCTGCCCGCACTTCGGCCTGCACGCCGGCGCGTGCGGCGGCTGCAAGATGCAGCACCTGCACGAGGCCGCCCAGGTGGCCGTCAAGCAGCGCGTGCTGGAAGACAACCTCTGGCACCTGGGCAAGGTCAGGGCCGAGACCATGATGCGCCCCATCGAAGGCCCGGCCTGGGGCTACCGCCACCGCGCGCGCCTCTCGGTGCGCCACGTGCACAAGAAGGGCGAGGTGCTGATCGGCTTCCACGAGCGCAAGAGCCGCTATGTGGCCGACATGAAGGTCTGCCCGGTGCTGCCCGCGCACGTGAGCGACATGCTCATGCCCTTGCGCGAACTCATCTTCGGCATGGACGCGCGCGACACCTGCCCGCAGATCGAACTGGCCAGCGGCGACGACGTGACGGCGCTGGTGCTGCGCCACCTGGAGCCGCTGAGCGAGGACGACCGCGCCCGCCTGCGGGCCTTCGGCCTCCAGCATGGCGTGCAATGGTGGCTGCAGGCCAAGGGGCCGGACACGGTCAAGCTGCTCGACGAGGGTGGGGCGGTGCTCTCGTACTCGCTGCCCGAGTTCGGCATCACCATGCCGTTCAAGCCGACCGACTTCACCCAGGTCAACCCGTACATCAACCGTGTGCTGGTGGTGCGCGCCCTGCGCCTGCTGGATGCGCAGGCGCACGAGCGCGTGATCGACTGGTTCTGCGGCCTGGGCAACTTCACCCTGCCGATCGCCACGACGGCGGGCGAGGTGCTGGGCATCGAAGGCAGCGAGGCCCTGGTGTCGCGCTCCCGCGAAAACCTGGCGGGCAACCAGGCCGGCCGGGACCGCGCGCTCGCGCCCACCACCTTCGCGGCGCGCAACCTGTTCGAAATGACGCCCGAGCAACTGGTGGCCGATGGCGTGGCGCAGAAGTGGCTGGTGGACCCGCCGCGCGAGGGCGCGTTCGCGCTGGCCAAGGCCATGGCCGACCTGCACCAGAACCCGGCCCTGCGCGGTGACTGGACGCCGCCGCAGCGCATCGTCTACGTGAGCTGCAACCCGGCCACGCTCGCGCGCGACGCGGGGCTGCTGGTGCACCAGGCGGGTTACCGCTGCGTGGCGGCGGGGGTGGTCAACATGTTTGCCCACACGGCGCACGTCGAGAGCATGGCGGTGTTCGAGCTGGACCCGTCGAAGGTGCCGGGCGCCGATGCGGCGCCGGCGGTGGCCGACGAGGGCTGAATCAGGACTTCTGCGATTCGGCGCCGGGCTTGGCGCCGTCGGCTGCGGCAGGCGCGGCGCCGGACTCGGTTTCGGAGGGCATGCCCACCACCGAGTTCTCGCGCATGTACTGGTCCATCTCGCGCCAGCCGGCGAACACGGCGGCCTTGCCGGCGCGCGGGTAGTTGCTGAAGCAGCTTTCGATGCTGCGCACCGCATGCCGGCAGGCGCTGCCGATGGCCTTGCCCTCGGCTTCCTTCTTGGCCGCGACCTGCGTGGCGGTCTCGATGCCCAGCGCTTCGCAGCCGGTCAGCAGGCTGACGGCGGCCAGGAGGCAGAGGGTGAGGGCGGTGTGTCGCATGGCTGTGCAGTGGGTTTCAGCCTTGTTTCGGCGCCTGGGGCCCGAACTTGACGCCCCAGGCGGCAAAAATGTCACATTGCCCGTGCGACAGGCCAAGAAAAAGGACCCGAAGGTCCTTTTTCGATGGGCGAGGGCCCGTTTACTCGCGGTCGCCGCCGAACATGCCCAGCAGCATCAGCAGGCTCTGGAAGATGTTGAACAGGCTCAGGTACAGGCCCAGGGTGGCGGTGATGTAGTTGGTTTCGCCGCCGTCCACGATGCGCTTGAGGTCGTACAGCAGGTACAGGCTGAACACCACGATCGCCAGGGTGGCGATCACGGCCATGCCGGCCGGGCTGCCCACGAACACGTTGATGATCGCGCCGATCATGATGGCCAGGGCGCCCACGAAGAGCCACTTGCCCAGACCGGAGAGGTCGCGCTTGATCACGGCCGAGAGGTTGGCCATGATGAAGAACACGCCGGCCGTGCCGCCAAAGGCGGTCATGATCAGGCTGGAGCCGTTGGAGAAGCCCAGCACCGCCGCCAGCAGGCGCGAGAGCATCAGGCCCATGAAGAAGGTGAAGGCCAGCAGCACGGGCACGCCGGCGGCGGAGTTCTTGGTCTTCTCGATCGCGAACATGAAGGCGAAGGCGCCGCCCAGGAAGACGATCAGGCCCAGGCCGCCCGTGAGCGCGGCGGTGATGCCGGTCTGCACGCCGATCCAGGCGCCCAGCACGGTGGGCAGCATGGACAGGGCCAGCAGCCAGTAGGTGTTGCGCATGACTTTGTTGCGCAGCGCATCGGAAGAGACGGCGGTGCCGAAGCGGCCGCTGGTCTGTGCTTGGTCGGTCATGGTGGTGATCTCCTTCATCATCTGACGCCCTAGGCCGGTCGCTGCGCGTCGGAATGACGCGCAACCGGCGAAATTGCATTGTAGGAGGCTGGTCCGCCGTGAGCATCCGGCGCGGGACAACGCATTTTTGGTATGGTCACTTGTGACCTCTGGTGTGCCAATGCACGCGTTATCGTTCGCACTTTGCGCCCGGGCGGTAAGCTCCCGCTCTGCAATTCCTTCTCTGATCCCCCATTTAGGACCAAGTTCATGAAAAACAAGGCAATGCTCGAAATCGCCGACGTCAAACTCATCGCCGCCGCGGCCGAAGCCGAGGCGGTGAAGAACAACTGGGCCGTGACCATCGCCATCGTGGACGACGGCGGACACCTGCTCTGGCTGCAGCGGCTGGACGGCGCGGCCGCGATTTCCGCCCACATCGCCCCCGCCAAGGCCCACACGGCCGCCATGGGCCGGCGCGAGAGCAAGATCTACGAAGACGTGATCAACCAGGGCCGCATGTCCTTCCTGAGCGCGCCCACGCTCTCGGGCATGCTCGAAGGCGGTGTGCCCATCCTCAAGGATGGCCAGTGCCTGGGCGCGGTGGGTGTGAGCGGTGTGAAGTCGACCGAAGACGCGCAGATCGCGCGCGCGGGCATTGCTGCGATAAACTTGTGAGCTTTGCCGGGTGGCACACCCGAAAAAAGTGCCTGGCTAACGGGACCTTCGGCCCCTTGGCTGGCTAAAAACGACGCGCGGGGATGGTGATGTCCCCGGGTCGCCCCACGATGAAAAAACGGTGCGAGGCGGGCTTGCGCTGCCGCCTGGTTACTTGGTGAGGATCAGCTTGCCCTGCCGCGTCGCGTGCAGCCGATAGAGCGATCCGTTGTGATGAATGGCCACCACCTTCTGGCCGCGAAGCAGTTCGGCGCTGGGCAGCACCGGCACGGGATGGCCTTCGTGCAGGAGCTGCAGCGTCGTCGGCGCATCGGGTGCGGTTGCGTTGGCGGGCGCGGGGGTGGTGTCCGGGTTCGGGTTCATGGCGTGCCTGGTTCCGTGATGAAGCCGATCTTGCGCACGCCGCTGCGCTGCGCGCTGGCCATGGCTTGCGCCACGCGCTCATAGCGCACCGCCTTGTCGCCACGGATGTGCAGCTCGGGCTGGGGATCTTGCGCGGCCGCCGCCGCGAGGCGGTTGGCGAAGTCGGCGTCTTCCACGCGCTGGTCGTTCCAGTAATAGACACCGTCCGCATCCACCGACAGGCGGATGTTCTCGGGCTTGTCCAGCACCTTCTCCATGCTCGCCTGGGGCAGCTCGATGTTGACCGAGTGCTTGATCACGGGCACGGTGATGATGAAGATGATCAGCAGGACCAGCATGACGTCGATGAACGGGATCATGTTGATCTCGCTCATCACCTCGTCGCTGTCCGATTGGGTTCCGATGGCCATGGCGGGTCCTTACGAGGCCTTCTTCATCGGCAGCACCTTGCCGTCGGCCGCGCCGGCGGTGACGCGGGCGCCGGTGACGAAGTAGGCATGCAGGTCGTGTGCGAAGCGGTTGAGCTGGTGGCTGATGCCCTTGTTGCCGCGCACCAGGGCGTTGTAGCCCAGCACGGCGGGAATGGCGACCAGCAGGCCGAGCGCGGTCATGATCAGCGCCTCGCCGATCGGGCCGGCCACGCGGTCGATGCTGACCTGGCCGGCCGCGCCGATGCTCAGCAGGGCGTGGTAGATGCCCCAGACGGTGCCGAACAGGCCCACGAAAGGCGCGGTGGAGGCCACCGAGGCGAGCACCGACAGGCCGCTCTGGGCGCGGGCGGTGTGGTCGTCCACGCTCTTGCGCAGCGAACGCTCGACCCAGTCGCTGACGTCCAGGCTGTCGTGCAGCTGGCGCTGCGGCGGCGTGCCGTTGTGGCCGTCCTTGTGCAGGATGTGGCGGGTGGCTTCGCGGCCTTCCAGGGCCACGCTGCGGAAGGGGTTGCCTTCGGACGAGCCCAGCTTGTCCAGGCCTTCGGCGAAATCGGCGCTGTGCCAGAAGCCTTCGATGCCCTTGGCCTGGGCGCGCTGGGCGCGCTGGTCCAGGGCCTTCCACAGGATGATGACCCAGGTGGTCAGGGACATCGCCAGCAGCACGATGGCCACCGAGCGGGTGACCCAGTCACCTTGTGTCCAGACGTGGGCCAAGCCCGTCGAAGCGATTTGCGGATCCATGATTCTCTGACTCCTGGGGAAGAGGTTTATTCCAAAACGAAATTGATCGGGATGTTGAACCACATGGCTTCAGCCACCCCGTTGCGCTTGCCCGGCACGTAGCGCCAGCGCAGCACGGTCTGTACGGCGGTCTGGTCCAGCCGGTCGAAGCCGCTGGAGGTGCGGACCTCGGCCTTGCTGGCCGTGCCGTTGGTCTCGATGAACACGCGCACCACGACCTTGCCCTGTTCGCCCATGCGTTTGGACAAGGCGGGGTAGGGCGGGCGCGGGTTGTTCAGGTAATCGGCGCTGCTGGAGGGCAGCTCCACGCGCGGCGGTGCGGGTGGCGCTGGCGGCGCGGGCGGGGCCGGTGGCGCGGGCTCGGCGGCCACGACGGGCGGCGCGGGTTCCGGGGGCGCCACGACGGGCGCCATGGGCGAGGGCTCCTGCTGCAACACCGGTTGCGGCGTGGGCTCGGGGCGCGCGATGGGCTTTGGCTTGGGCTGGGGCTTTTGCACCGCAGGCGCAGGCGGTGGCGGCTCGGGAATGATCTGCGGCTTCGCCGGCTCGATGATCTCGGCCAGCACTTCGACCGGGATCACCATCTCCACGGCGCGGCGCAGCAGACCGCTCTGCAGAGCCCAGACGGCCAGCACATGAAAGCCCACCACCGCGCCCACCACCAGGATGCGGCGGTTCATGCGGCGCGGTGGGGCGTCAGGCGAGGGGGAGATGGGAGGCGCCATGGTGGCGCTGGCGGTCGGCATGGTGAAGTCGGAAGAGGCTCGGCAGGACGGTGGCGTGGGGCCGTGGTGAAGGCCTCGTTATGAACTATCTGTGTCGAAAAATCCACCACGCGGCGATCAGCATGAGCATGAGGCTGGCGCCGAGGACAGCGAGGCCGGTGGTCATGGAAATCCCTTTCGCGTGGGTCGACAGTGCGACGTGTGACAGGAAACTGCTATCGATTCTAAACGAGAATGTTTCGCATTCTCATGATTGTGCCAAAAAAGAGCGGTTTTTTTTAGCGGCCGGTGGGCGCCAGCACCGTGGAGGCCTCTGCCAGCGTGCGGCAACCGGTGAGCGCCATCGCGATTTCCAGCTCGTCGCGCAGCAGGCGCAGCACATGGGCCACGCCGGTCGCGCCCGCGGTGGCCAGGCCGTGCAGCACGGGGCGGCCCACCAGCACCGCACTCGCGCCCAGGCCGATGGCCTTGAGCACGTCGGTGCCCCGCCGGATGCCGCCGTCCACCAGCAGGGGCAGATCGCCTTGCACGGCTTGCGCGATGCGGGGCAGGGCGTTGGCTGTGGTGATGGCGGTGTCGAGCGTGCGCCCGCCGTGGTTGGACACGATCAGCCCCGAGGCGCCGCAGGCCACTGCCTGGCGGGCATCGTCGGGATGCAGCACGCCCTTGAGCAGCACGGGCAGGCGCGTGATCGAGCGCAGCCAGGCCACGTCGTCCCAGCTGGGCGCGTGGGTGAGCAGGTCGTCGAACAGGGCGCTCTGGCCCGCGGCCAGTGTGTGGGGCGGCGGGTGGCGCAGGCCAGTGAGGTTGACCGCACCGATGCCGGCCGGCAGCCGAAAGCCGCTGCGCCGTTCGCTGTCGCGAGCGCCTTGCACCGACGCGTCCACCGTGAGCACCAGCGCTTCGAAGCCGGCGGCTTCGGCGCGCTGCACGAGTTCGGCCGTGAAGCCCCGGTCGGGCTGCAGGTAGAGCTGGAACCACAAGGGACCGCGCCCAGGCTCCGGCAGGAAGCGGGCCGCGATCTCGTCCAGCGGTGCCGATGCCTGGGTGCTGAACACCAGGCCCGCGCCCAGTGCGGCGGCGGCCAGGGCGGTGGCGTGTTCGCCATCGGGGTGCGCCAGGCGCTGGTGCGCCATGGGCGCGACCAGGATGGGGTGGGCGAGGGTTCGGCCGAGCAGCTCGACGCGGGTGTGGCCCCCGGCCAGAGGCTTGAGCACGCGGGGCAGCAGCTCCAGCGCGCGCCAGGCCTCGATGTTGCGGGCGAAGGTCAATTCGTCGGCCGCCGCGCCGAACAGGTAGGCCCAGCTGGCCTCGTCCAGCACGCCGCGGGCGTGGCGCTCGTGATCGGCCAGGGTGGTCACGCCCGGGGGCAGGGCTGGGTGCGTGTG
>NZ_JBYTAE010000139.1:0-7867 GCF_058787875.1 Hydrogenophaga sp. FW305-3-2-15-A-LB1
GGGGGAGGAGGCGGGTCGCCGAAGAGGTCGTCTTGCATGGTGGAAACGGGTCAGGCGCCTACCACAAACAGCGCCCATGGTAGCCCCAACGGCTGTGGCAAACTCGCGCGCTTCTCGTTTCCACATCGACGGTGCATGCAGCAGATCATCCGGCAGATCGCCACAGAAATCAGGGTTGAAGAACGACAAGTGCTCGCAGCGGTCGAGCTGCTGGATGGGGGAGCCACGGTGCCCTTCGTCGCGCGCTACCGCAAGGAAGCCACGGGCGGCCTGGACGACATCCAGCTGCGCGAGCTGTCCTACCGCCTGGACTACCTGCGCGAACTCGAAGACCGCCGTGCCTCGGTGCTCAAGAGCATCGACGAACAGGGCAAGCTCACCGACGCGCTGCGCGCCGCCATCGCCGCCGCGCCGACCAAACAGGAACTCGAAGACCTCTACCTGCCGTTCAAGCAGAAGCGCCGCACCAAGGGCCAGATCGCGCGCGAATTCGGCATCGAACCGCTGGCCGACAAGCTGTTCGCCGACCCCACGCTGGACCCGGCGGCCGAAGCCGCCGCGTTCACCCGTCCGCTGGAGGTGCTGGACGACGGCAAGCCCGGCGCCGATTTCTCCACCGTGCCGGCCGTGCTCGACGGTGTGCGCGACATCCTGAGCGAGCGCTGGGCCGAAGACGCCACCTTGCTGCAGAACCTGCGCGAATGGCTCTGGACCGAAGGCCTGCTCAAGAGCACGCTGGTGAACGGCAAGGACGAGAACGCGCCCGAGGTGGCGAAGTTCCGCGACTATTTCGACTACGACGAGCCGATCGCCCGCGTGCCGTCGCACCGGGCGCTGGCCGTGTTCCGCGGCCGCGCGCTGGAGATCCTGGACGCCAAGCTGGTGCTGCCCGAGCCCGAGGTGGTGCCCGCCACCACCGGCAAGGCCGCGCCCGTGGTCTCGCTGGCCGAAGGCCGCATCGCCCTGCACCTGGGCTGGAGCCACAAGGGCCGCGCCGCCGACGACCTGCTGCGCAAGTGCGTGGCCTGGACCTGGCGCGTCAAGCTCTCGCTCTCCAGCGAGCGCGACCTGTTCGCCCGCCTGCGCGAGAGCGCCGAGGCGGTGGCGATCAAGGTCTTCGCCGACAACCTGCGCGACCTGCTGCTGGCCGCGCCGGCCGGCCCCAAGGTGGTGATGGGCCTGGACCCGGGCATCCGCACCGGCGTGAAGGTGGCGGTGGTCGATGCCACCGGCAAACTCGTCGACACCGCCACGGTGTACCCGCACGAACCCCGGCGCGACTGGGACGGCGCGCTGCACACCCTGGCGCTGCTGGGCCGCAAGCACGGCGTGAACCTGGTCGCCATCGGCAACGGCACCGCCAGCCGCGAAACCGACAAGCTCGCCGCCGACCTCATCAAGCTGCTGGAGAAGGCCAACCTGACCGGTGTGCAGAAGGTCGTGGTCAGCGAGGCGGGCGCTTCGGTCTATTCCGCGAGCGAATTCGCCTCGCAGGAAATGCCCGACGTGGACGTGAGCCTGCGCGGCGCGGCCAGCATCGCGCGCCGCCTGCAGGACCCGCTGGCCGAGCTGGTGAAGATCGACCCCAAGAGCATCGGCGTGGGCCAGTACCAGCACGACGTGAACCAGAGCGAGCTCGCGCGCACCCTCGACGCCGTGGTGGAAGACTGCGTGAACGGCGTGGGCGTGGACCTGAACACCGCCAGCGTGCCGCTGCTCTCGCGCGTCTCCGGCCTTTCGGGCAGCGTGGCCAAGGCCGTGGTGCGCTGGCGCGAGACGCATGGCGCGTTCAAGAGCCGCCAGCAGCTGATGGACGTGGCCGGCCTGGGCGCCAAGACCTTCGAGCAGAGCGCGGGCTTCCTGCGCATCCGCGGCGGCGAGAACCCGCTGGACATGACCGGCGTGCACCCCGAAACCTACGCCGTGGTCGAGCAGATCATGGAGAAGACCGGCAAGCCCGTGGGCGAGCTGATGGGCCGCGCCGACATGCTCAAGACCCTGCGGCCCGAGCTGTTCGCCAACGAGCGCTTCGGTGTCATTACGGTCAAGGACATCCTGGGCGAACTGGAAAAGCCCGGCCGCGACCCGCGCCCGGACTTCCAGGTGGCGCGTTTCAACGAAGGCGTGGACGACATCAGCGACCTGCGCGAGGGCATGGTCCTCGAAGGCACGGTGAGCAACGTGGCCCAGTTCGGCGCTTTCGTGGACCTCGGCGTGCACCAGGACGGCCTGGTGCATGTGAGCCAGCTGTCGCACAAGTTCGTGAACGACGCGCGCGAGATCGTCAAGACCGGCGATATCGTCAAGGTCAAGGTGATGGAAGTGGACGTGGCGCGCAAGCGCATCGGCCTGTCCATGAAGCTCGACGCCGCGCCGGCCCGGCGCGATGGGCCGCGCGACAACCGCTTCGAAGCCTCGCGCGGACACGGCCGCTCCAGCGGCCCGGCCTCGCCACCGGCGCCATCGGCCATGGCCTCGGCCTTCGCCAAGCTGAAAAAAGGCGCCTGAGCCCGCGCCGGGGCCCGGCCGGGCAGGGGCGACAGACTTGAGGCCCACCGGCCTCAAGTCTTCGGTTGAGTCGCCGATAAGGAGGGAAATCGGAAATCCTTCTGCACGCACGGCCTTCACCACCCCATGGAACTCGAAGCCCTCCTGAACTACCCGCGCGCCTTGCCCGCGATGTCGCGCACCGTCTCGGACCTGCTGGCCGAGATGAACAAGGAAGACCCCAGCCCCAAACGCGTCGCCAGCCTGGTGGCGCACGATCCCGCGCTCACCACCCGCGTGCTGCGCCTGTCGAACTCGGCCTTTTTCCGCGTCAGCCGCCAGATCGGCAGCGCCGAAGAGGCGGTGGCCCTGCTGGGCATGACCCATGTGCGCTCGCTGGTGATGGCCGCGGCGCTGGGCTCAAGCTTCAAGAACGTGCCGGGCGTGGACATGGTCCAGTTCTGGCGCTACAGCCTGCGGGTGGCCGATATCTCGCGCTCGCTCTCCAGCCTGCTGCGCCAGAACGAGGGCAATGCCTTCACCGCCGGCCTGGTGCACGCCATCGGCGACCTGATCATGCACATCGCCATGCCCGACGTGATCGGCCCCATCGACATGGGCACGCCGCCGCTGGACCTGCGCCGCGCCGAGGTGGAGCGCTCGGTGCTGGGCTACACCTACGCCGAGGTCGGCGCCGGCATGGCCGAAAAGTGGCAGTTCCCCACCACCATCGTCTCCGCCCTCAAGCACCAGACCGCGCCGTTCGACGGCGAGGTGTACGACACGCTCGGCGGCGTGCTGCACCTGGCCTCCTGGCGCGCCCGTGCCGAGGAAATCCAGCTCGACGAAGCCGGCCTCGTGGCCACCTTCCCCGACATGATCGGCCTCACGCTGGGCCTGGACCTGGACAGCGTGCTGGGCAAGGATCCCACGGAATGGTCATTCAGCCAGGCCCTCAGCGCCTTCATTGACTGAAAAGTTCTAAAGTGCGTCGCCTTTGCGACGATGACAAAGGGACAACTTTCTTGCAGTCACGTCTCAGCAAAGGCAGGTCATCATGCAACTCGAAAAGCTCCTCAAGCAACCGAATGCACTTCCGTCTGCGCCCAAGGTCGTGCGCAAGCTGATCGAGACCTTCGACAAGGAAGATGTCGACGCCATGCTGGCGGCCTCGTTGATCGAAGACGATCCGGTGCTGACCGCCAAGCTGCTCAAGACCGCCAATTCCGCCTTCTTCGGGCTGCACCGCTCGGTGAGCAATGCGCGCGACGCGATCAATGTGCTGGGCCTCATCAAGGTGCGCGCGCTGGTGATTGCCGCCTCGCTGGGCGAAGGCTTCCACACCGTGGGTGGGGTCAACCTCAACCAGTTCTGGCGCTACAGCCTCAACACGGCCAACCTCTCGCGCTACATCGCGCTGCCGATCAAGATGGACGAGAACACCGCGTTCACGGCCGGCCTGATCCATGGCATCGGCGAACTCGTCATGCACGTGGGCATGCCCGAGGCCATGATCGACCTCGACCGCAGCGTACCCATGCTCGATCTCAAGCGCGCCAAGGCCGAGCGCGGCCTGTTCGGCTACAGCTACGCCGAAGTGGGCGCGGCGCTGGCGCGCGACTGGCATTTCCCCAAGCGCATGATCAACGCGATCCTGCACCAGACCGCGCCGTTCGACAACGATGTGTACGAGCCCATTGCCGGCGTGATCCACATCGGCTCCTGGCGCGCTCGCGCCGAAGAGCAGCAGATGCGCTCGGAGCTGCTGATCAACACCTACCCGGATCCCGTGGGGCTGGTGCTCGGCATCGATCCCGACACCGTGGTGGCCGAAGAGATTCCGTCGATTTCGCGCCATTCGGAAGTCACCGAGGCGTCCGAACCGAACTGATCTTTTTGAACCTCCGGGGCTGCGCGACAATCGCAGCCCTATGTCCGCGCTCCGTCTCTACGCCGGCCCCACGGCCCGGCGGCATATCGAACAACATGGCCTGCGTCCCCACGACGTCGGCATCATCCCCGCGGCGGCGGGCGGCCCCAAGGGCCTGATCCTCGGCCCCCTCGATCGTTTCCTGTTCGGCGAGTGGCTGCCGCGCAGCGATCAGGCCGTGCACCTGGTCGGTGCGTCCATCGGCGCCTGGCGCATGGCCACGGCCTGCCTGGACAACCCCGTGGAAGCCTTCGAACGGCTGGAGCGGGACTACATCGCCCAGCACTACGACCTGCCCGCCGGGCAAAAGCGCCCCACGGCCAGCCAGATCAGCCAGCGCTTCGGTGAAAACCTTCAGCTGTTCTACGGCGGACGGGTGGAGGAAGCCCTTCACAACCCCCGCTACCGCCTGCACATCGTCACCTCGCGGGGGCGCCTGCTGCTGCGGCACGAAGGCCACCTGCGCACGCCGCTGGGTTACCTCGGCGCCTTCACCGCCAATGCGCTGCACCGCAAGGCGTTGGGCGCCTGGCTGGAGCGGGTGGTGTTCTCGTCCGTGCCGTCCGGCTCGGGCGGGGTGAGCCCGCTGCCTTTCGCCACGCTCGACTACCGCACGCGGCAGGTACCGATGTTCGCCGACAACTTCATGGACGCGTTGCAGGCGAGCTGCTCGATTCCCTTCATGCTGCGCCCGGTGCGCAACATCGCGGGCGCGCCACCGGGCACCTACTGGGACGGCGGTCTCACCGACTACCACCTGCACCTGCAGTACCAGCCGCCGACGGCATCGCCCATCGTGCTGTACCCCCACTTCCAGAAAGCCGTGGTGCCCGGCTGGCTCGACAAGGCCTGGAAGGGCCGGCACCGCAGCAGCCCGGCGCTGGACACCATGCTGGTGATCGCGCCCGATCCGGAGTGGGTCAAGCAGTTGCCCAACAGCAAGCTGCCCGACCGGGACGACTTCAGCCGCTACGGGCAGGACCTGCCGGCGCGCATGAAGGCCTGGAACGGCGCCACCAGCGCCGCGCGCCAGCTGGCCGACGAGTTCGCCCGGTGGCTGGAGAAGCCCGACCTCTCGCGCGTCGAGCCGCTGTAGGGCGCGGGATAATCCCCCCATGCCCGCCTTTCTCACCGCCGCCCTGTACCAGTTCGTCGATCTGCCGGACCACGCCGACCTGCGCGAACCCCTTCTGGCCTGCTGCGAGGCCCACGGCGTCAAGGGCACGTTGCTGCTGGCGCGCGAAGGCATCAACGGCACCATCGCGGGGCCGGAAGAGGGGGTGCTGGCGGTGCTTGCCCACCTGCGCGCCGACCCGCGCCTGGCTCAGTTGCCGCACAAGACCTCCTGGAGCGATCATCCGCCGTTCCACCGCATGAAGGTGCGGTTGAAGAAAGAGATCGTCACCCTGCGGGTGCCCGGGCTGGACCCGAACCAGACCGTGGGCCAGTACGTGAAACCGCAGGACTGGAACGCCTTGCTGGCCGATCCGGACGTGGTGCTGATCGACACGCGCAATGATTACGAAGTGGCCATCGGCACCTTCCAGGGCGCGATCAACCCGAACATCAAGACCTTCACCGAACTGCCGGCCTGGCTGGATGCCCAGCCGGCCTTGCAGGGTGAGGGCAGGAAACCCAAAGTGGCGATGTTCTGCACCGGCGGGATCCGCTGCGAGAAGTCGACCGCCCTCATGAAGATGCGAGGCTTCGACGAGGTCTATCACCTGGAAGGCGGCATCCTCAAGTACCTGGAAGAGGTGCCGCCCGAGCAAAGCACCTGGCAGGGCGACTGCTTCGTGTTCGACGAGCGCGTGAGCGTGGGCCACGGCCTGGCGCCCGGCCCGCACGAGCTCTGCCGTTCGTGCCGCTGGCCACTGAGCCCCGAGGAAAAGGCCTCACCCCACTACGTCAAGGGCGTGAGCTGTGCCCATTGCCACGACCAGCGCAGCCCGGAAGAGAAAGCCCGCCTCGCGGAGCGCCAGCGCCAGGTGGAGCTGGCCGAAGCGCGCGGCGAGGTGCACGTGGGGGCGCGCATGGACGGGCAAGGCGGCGGTGCGGAGGGCCAGCCCGAGCCGCATGCCTGACCCTAGCGGTGGCGCCTCAGGTCTTCGATGGTCTTGCCGTCCTCGGGAAGCGCTCCGGGCACCAGCAGCGCCACCTCGGCCCGCAGCTTGGTGACTTCGCGGATCGCCTCCTGGATGCGCTGCTCGAGTTCTTCGGAAGGTCTCGACACCTCGACCTGGAAGAGCATGTGGTCCGTGCCCATTTCGCCGCTGACGACCAGCTTGGCACGCCGTATCTCTGAAAAGCGCTCGGAGATCGATGCCACCTGGGTCGGGTGCACGAACATGCCGCGCACCTTGGTGGTCTGATCCGCGCGGCCCAGCCAGCCCTCGATGCGCAGATTGGTCCTGCCGGTGGGGCATTGGCCGGGCAGGAAGGCCGACAGGTCGCCCGTGGCAAAGCGGATCAACGGGTAGGTGGGGTTGAAGGTGGTGACGACCACCTCGCCGATTTCACCCACGGCCACCGGCTCGCCGGTGCCGGGCCGCACGATTTCCAGAACCAGGTTTTCGTCCAGCACCATGCCCTCCAGCGCCTGGGTCTCGTAGGCGATCAGGCCCAGATCGGCCGTGGCGTAGGCCTGGAAGGCCGAAATGCCCTGTTCCTGGAACCAGCCCCGCAGGCTCTGCGAGCAGGCCTCGCCACTGAAAAGGGCGCGCTTGAGCGAAGACAGGGGCACGCCCATGTCGGCGGCCCGCTCCAGAACGATCTTCAGGAAGCTCGGGGTGCCCACGTACGCCTGCGGCCCCAGATCGGCCATGGTCTGCACCTGCAGCTCTGTCTGCCCGGTGCCGGCGGGCAGCACGGTGCAGCCCAGGCTGATGGCGCTGGACTCCATGATGGCGCCAGCGGGCGTGAGGTGGTAGCTGAAGGCGTTGTGGATCAGGTCGCCGCGCCGGAAACCGGCGGCGTGCATGGCGCGCGCGACGCGCCAACTGCCCCGGCCTTCGCCCTCGGGTTCGTAGATCGGTCCCGGGCTGGCGAAGACCCGGGACATGCCGGGCCCGTAGCCGATGCTGCAGAAGCCACCAAAAGGGCCCCCATGCAGCGCGCGCCCTTGGCGTTGCAGCGCGATCAGTTCGTGCTTTCGGGTGACGGGCAATTGCGCCAGCGCTTCGCGCGTGTTGATGGCCGCGGGGTCGACATCCTTGAGGATGTCGGCATAGGCGGTGGTGTGCCGTCTGGCGTGCTCGACCTGCCGCGCCAAGGCCTTCATCAGATAGGCCTCCCGCTCGGCCTGCGAGCGGGTCTCCAAGTGATCGAAATGCTCGCTCATGGTGGTATCTCCTACGCCAGCCAGCGCTTGCGCCGCTTGTAGCTCTTGATGTCCTTGAAGGACTTGCGCTCGCCCCCGCCCATGCCGAGGTAGAACTCCTTGACGTCCTC
>NZ_JBYTAE010000140.1:0-7804 GCF_058787875.1 Hydrogenophaga sp. FW305-3-2-15-A-LB1
ACCCACCCCGACCGCCTGCAGCTCTACTCGCTGCCCACGCCCAATGGCGTGAAGGTCTCGATCATGCTGGAGGAAACCGGTCTGCCCTACGAGCCGCACCTGGTGAGCTTCGACACCAACGACCAGATGTCGCCGGCGTTTCTCTCGCTCAACCCGAACAACAAGATCCCCGCCATCCTCGACCCGAACGGACCGGACGGCCGCCCGCTGGCGCTGTGGGAGTCGGGGGCCATCCTGGTCTACCTGGCCGGCAAGACCGGCCGTTTCCTGCCCGACGACGCGGCGGGCAAGTACGAAACCCTGCAGTGGCTGATGTTCCAGATGGGCGGCGTGGGCCCGATGTTCGGCCAGCTCGGTTTCTTCCACAAGTTCGCCGGCAAGGACTACGAGGACAAGCGCCCGCGCGACCGTTACGTGAACGAGAGCAAGCGCCTGCTCAAGGTGCTGAACGAGCGCCTGGAAGGCCGCGCCTGGCTGATGGGCGACGCCTACACCATCGCCGACATCGCCACCTGGCCCTGGGTGCGCAACCTGGTCGGCTTCTACGGCGCGGGCGAGATCGTGGGGTTCGCCGACTTCCCGAACCTGAAACGCGTGCTGGAGGCTTTCGAGCAGCGCCCCGCCGTGCAGCGCGGCCTGAAGATTCCGGCCCGGGGCTGAAGGGCCTGATCCAGGGACGCCGCGGAACTGGCTTCGCCAGGCCGCAGGCGTCGCCCCCTTGAGGGGGTCGCGCGAAGCGCGGCAGGGGTGGGCTTACTTCCTCCAGAAGTGGGTGGTGAAGAGGACCAGCACGGTCAGGAGTTCCAGCCGGCCGAGCAGCATCGAGAAACTCAGCACCCACAGCTGCACCTCGCTCAGCCCCCCGAAGTGGCCGGTGGGCCCCACCTCGCCCAGGCCCAGGCCGATGGTGTTGACGGTGGCGATCACGGCGGAGAACGCGGTCACCACGTCCATGCCGGTGAGCAGCAGCACCATGGTCAGGCCCACGGTGGTGGCGCCGTAGATGAGCATGAAGCCCAGCACGGCCGTCATCACCGAGGCGGGCATGACCACCCCACCGAGCGTGACCGGATTGACCACGCGCGGGTGGATGATGCGCACCAGCTCGCGCCGGGCCTGCTTGATCAGCAGCACCATGCGGACCATCTTGATGCCACCGCCGGTGGAGCCGGCGCAGGACACGAAGCAGCCCAGGAACAGCAGCAGCACCGGCGCGAACACCGGCCACTTCGCGTAGTCGGCGGAGGCATAGCCGGTGGTGGTCGCCATCGACACGACGTGGAACGCGCTGGTGCGCAACGCCTCGACCCAGTCGCTGTAGCCGCCGTGCGCCACCAGCAGCGCGGCCACCACCACGATGGAGACGGCCATCACGCCGACGTAGGTGCGGATCTCGTTGTCGTCGGTGAGCGGGCGCAACGACCGGCGGCGCAGCACGATGAAGTAGCGCATGAAGCTCACGCCGGAGAGCAGCATGAACACGGTGGCGACGTTCTCGATCGTGGGCGAGTTGAAGTAACCGAAGCTGGCGTCGTGCGACGAGAAGCCGCCCAGGCCCATGGTGGTGCACATGTGCATGAAGGCGTCGGCCCAGCCCATGCCGGCCCAGCGGTAGGCCAGCATGCAGGCCGCCGAGAGCAGCACGTACACGCCCCAGAGGCCACGCGCGGTTTCCGCGATGCGCGGCGTGAACTTGGTGTCCTTCATCGGCCCCGGCGTTTCGGCGCGGTAGAGCTGCACGCCGCCGAGCCCCAGCAAAGGCAGCACCGCGACCACCAGCAGCATGATGCCCAGGCCCCCGATGTACTGCAGGAAGCAGCGCCACACATTCACCGAGACCGGCAAGGCGTCCAGCCCCGAGATCGCGGTGGCACCCGTCGCGGTGAGCGCGCTCATGGCCTCGAAGTACGCTTTGGTCACGCCGATGCCGGGCACGGTGTAGAGCAGCGGCGCGGCGGCAAAAGCCGGCAGCACCAGCCACACGAGGTTGACCAGCAGGAAGCCGTCCTTGGTCTGCAGCTCGCGGCGGTGCAGGCGGGTATAGCGCCACAGCACAAGGCCACAGGCCGCCGTGACCGCGAAGCCCACGGCCCAGACCGCCGCGTGGTCGCGCGCGTCCAGGAACCAGGCCCAGGCCAGCGGCACCAGGAAGGCCGGCGCGAACGCGAGCAGGATGCGCGAGAACACGGCGAGAACCGGCAGCACGTTGTACATGGAACGGGGATCTCAGCCGAAAAAGGTGGCGCTCACCTGGAACAGGCGCTCGACCTCGCGGACGAGGCGCTTGTTCGGGATGAAGACGATGATGTGGTCGTCGGTCTCGATCACGGTGTCGTGGTGCGGCATCAGCACCTCGGACTTGCGGCCCTCGCCGCGCACGATGGCGCCAATGCGCGTGCCCTTGGGCAGCTTGATCTCTTCCACCTTGCGGCCGACCAGCTTGCTGGTCTTCACGTCGCCGCGCGCGATGCCTTCGAGTGCCTCGGCCGCGCCGCGGCGCAGGCTGTGCACCACGGCCACGTCGCCGCGCCGCAGGTGGGTGAGCAGCTCACCGATGACGGCCTGCGAGGGCGAGATGGCGATGTCGATGGTGCTGCCTTGCATCATGTCGGCGTAGGCGCGGCGGTTGATCAGCGAGAGCACACGCCCCGCGCCCAGCCGCTTGGCCAGCATGGCGGACATGATGTTGTCCTCATCGTCGCTGGTGAGCGCGAGGAACATGTCCATCTCGCCCACGTTCTCGTCCAGCAGCAGCTCCTCGTCGGCGCCGTCGCCTTGCAGGATCAGCATGTTCGAGGGCAGCTGGCTGGCCAGGTACTCGCAGCGCTTGAGGTCGCGCTCGATGATCTTCACTTCGCACTGGCCCGCGAGGCTGCGCGCCAGCCGCAGGCCGACCTTGCCGCCGCCGGTGATCATGAGCCGGCGCACGGGTTTGTCGATGTTGTGGACCGCGCCCAGCACGTGGCGGATCTTCTCGGTGTCGGCGAGCACGAACACCTCGTCGCCCGCGAGGATGCGGGTCTGCGGCGTGGCTTCCATTTCGGTGTCGAGCCGGTAGAGCGCGACCACGCGCATCTCGGCATGGGGAAAGCGTTCGCGGATTTCGCCGATGGTGTGGCCTACCAGGGCGCCGCCGTGCGCCGCGCGCACCGCGATCAGGCTGGCTCGGCCGTCGGCGAACTCGAGCACCTGCAGGGCTTCGGGGTAGCTGATGAGCTGGTGGATGTAGCGCATCACCGACTCTTCGGGGCAGATCACGTGGTCGACCGCGAAGCCGTTCTTGCCCAACAGTTCGTCGCCTTCGGTGAATTCGGGGGAGCGCAGGCGGGCGATGGTGCTGGGCACGTTGAACACGTCGTGTGCGACTTTGCAGACGACCAGGTTGGTTTCGTCGTGCGCGGCGCAGGCGATGAGCATGTCGGTGTCCTGCGCGCCGGCTTCGCGCAGCACGGAGGGCTGGATGCCGTTGCCGACCACGCCCCGCAGGTCCAGCCGTTCTTCCAGCGCGCGCAGGCGGGCCGGGTCCATGTCGATCACGGTGATGTCGTTCTGCTCGGAGACCAGGCTTTCCGCGACGCTTTCGCCCACGCGGCCGGCTCCCAGGATGATGATGTTCATGGTGGCGCGATCATACGAGGGACGGGTGCATTCCGCGCCTTTCATGCCTGGACCTCGCGGGCTCATGGGCGCCCGGCGCTCTGCTCCGCGGGTGTCCCCCGGCGGCTGGTGCCGCCTCCTCCTTTACCCCGCTGCGCAGAACGCCAGGCACCCATGAGCCAGAAGGGATGTAGGAGCGTCACCGCCCGCACACCAAGAGGTCATCGGCCGTGAGGGTGGCCGGCGCAGCGAAGTCAAGGAGGAGAACCGGCGCAGCCGGTTCGGGGGACATGAGCGGAGCCGGCCACCCTCACGGCCGATGACCGCTCTTGCCGGAGAAAAATCAGGCCAGCGCCCGCTGGATCAAAATCTTCTGCACGTCCGAAGTGCCTTCATAGATCTGGCACACCCGCACATCCCGGTAGATGCGCTCCACCGGGAAATCGCTCACATACCCGTAGCCCCCGTGCACCTGGATCGCGTCCGAGCACACCTTCTCCGCCATCTCGCTGGCGAACAGCTTGGCCATGGCGGCCTCCTTCAGGCAGGGCTCCCCGGCGTCGCGCAAGGCCGCCGCATGGTGCACCATCGCGCGCGCCACCTCGATCTGTGTCGCCATCTCGGCCAGCCGGAACCCGACCGCCTGGTGGTTGAAGATCGGCTGGCCAAAACTCTCCCGCTGCTTGGAATAGGTGAGCGCACACTCAAACGCGCTGCGCGCCATGCCCACGCTCTGCGCCGCGATGCCGATGCGACCACCTTCCAGCGCGGACAACGCGATCCGGTAGCCCTCCCCCTCCCCGCCGATCAGGTTCTCGGCCGGCACGCGGCAGTTCTCGAAATTGATCTGCGCCGTGTCGCTGCTGTGCTGGCCCAGCTTGTCCTCCAGCCGCGCGACCACATAACCCGGGGTGTTCGTGGGCACCAGGAAGGCGCTCATGCCCTTCTTGCCCGCGCCTTTGTCCGTCACCGCGATCACGATCGCCAGGTGGCCGTTCTTGCCGCTGGTGATGAACTGCTTGACGCCGTTGATCACGTAGTCGCCGTCGGGCTGCTTCACCGCCGTCGTGCGCAGCGCCGAGGCGTCGCTGCCCACGTGCGGTTCGGTCAGGCAGAACACGCCCAGCATCTGGCCGGCGGCCAGCGGACGCAGCCATTGGTCCTGCTGCCGGGCATTGCCATAGCGCATCAGGATGGCGTTGACCGGGCAGTTGGTGACCGAGATCGCGGTGCTGGTGCCACCGTCACCGGCCGCGATTTCTTCCAGCACCACGGCCAGGGTCACGTAGTCCAGCCCCGCGCCACCCAGCGCCTCGGGCACACAGATGCCATAGGCGCCCAACTCGGCCAGGCCCTGGTGCACGTCTTTCGGGAAGTGGTGCTCCTTGTCCCATTTCGCCGCGTGCGGCCACAGCTGCTCCTGGGCAAAACTGCGCACCGCGTCGCGGATCATGAGTTGGTCTTGGTTGAGCGGCATGGAAACGTCTTTCGGGCAGAGGGGGTTACCAGCTGGCGGCGCGCCGGCCGTCGTGGTGGATGAGGCGGCCGTTGTCTTCGGGCGCGAGCGAGGCCAGCACGCGGCGCAGGCCGGCCACGCTGCACTCGACCGTCAGCGGCGCGGCACCGCCGCCCATGTCGGTCTGCACCCAGCCCGGGTCCAGCGCCACACAGGTGGCGCCTGGGTAACTGTGCCGGGCACTGGCCACGGCCATGTTCACGGCCGCCTTGCTCACGCGGTACAGCCAGGCGTCGCTGCCGTCCACCAGGCCGACCTGGCTCATTTCGCTGGAGAAGGCCGCGAACACCCCACCGGCCGCCTCGACCGCGGGCATCACCTGGGGCATGGCCTGCATCAGGCCGAGCACGTTGGCGTGCATCACGCGGTCGAAGGCGTCGCGCGTGGGCGGCGTCTTCGCATCATGGGGATCGAGCACGCCCGCCACGTACAGGGCCACGTCGAGTTCCTCGCCGTCGAGCGACCAGGCCAGGCCGCTCACGCTGGCGGGGTCGGCCACGTCCGCGCGCAGCGGCTCGGCACCGAGTTCGCGCAGGCGCTCCAGGCCAGCGTCGTCGCGGGCGGTGGCGATCACGCGCTCGCCCGCTTCCAGGTATTGGCGCACGATCTCCAGGCCGATGCCGCGAGACGCGCCGATCACCAGCACGGTGAGCATGGTGGTGCGCCGGGCCTCAGGCCAGTTCGATCGCCATGGCCGTGGCTTCGCCACCGCCGATGCACAGGGTGGCCACGCCCTTCTTGCCGCCCCGCGCCTTCAGCGCGTGCAGCAGCGTGACCAGGATGCGCGCGCCGCTGGCGCCAATGGGGTGGCCCAGCGCGCAGGCGCCGCCGTTGACGTTGACCTTCTCGTGCGGAATCTTCAACTCGGCCATGAGCGCCATCGGCACCACGGCGAAGGCTTCGTTGATCTCCCACAGATCGACGTCGCCGACCTGCCAGCCGGTCTTCTCCAGCAGCTTCTGCGTGGCGCCCACGGGCGCGGTGGCGAACCAGTTCGGCTCCTGGGCGTGCGTGGCATGGGCCACGATGCGCGCCAGCGGCTTCGCGCCGAGCTGCTTCGCGGTGGACTCGCGCATCAGCACCAGAGCGGCGGCACCGTCGTTGATGGATGAGCTGGAGGCGGCGGTGATGGTGCCGTCCTTCTTGAACGCGGGCTTGAGCGCGGGAATCTTGTCGAGCTTGACCTTGCCTGGGCCTTCGTCGGTGGACACCACGCGCTCGCCGCTGCGGTCCTTCACGGTGACGGGCGTGATCTCGGCGGCGAAGGCGCCGCTGTCGGTGGCGGCCTTGGCACGCGTGACCGACGCGATGGCGAACGCGTCCTGCTGTTCGCGCGTGAAGCTGTATTTGGCGGCGCAGTCTTCACCGAAAGTGCCCATGGAGCGGCCGGCTTCGTAGGCGTCTTCCAGGCCGTCGAGCATCATGTGGTCGTACACCTTGTCGTGGCCCATGCGGTAACCGCCCCGGCCCTTCTGCAGCAGGTAGGGCGCGTTGGTCATGCTTTCCATGCCACCCGCGACCATCACGGTGGCGCTGCCGGCGGCGAGCATGTCGTGCGCCAGCATGGTGGCCTTCATGCCCGAACCGCACATCTTGGACAGCGTGACGGCGCCAGCCGACTTCGGCAGGCCACCCTTGAACGCGGCCTGGCGCGCGGGCGCCTGGCCCTGGCCCGCCATCAGGCAGTTGCCGAACAGCACTTCGTCCACTTGGGCCGGGTCCACCCCGGCGCGCTGCACCGCCGCCTGGATGGCCGCGCCACCGAGGTCGTGGGCCGACAGGCTGGCGAAATCGCTCTGGAAGGCGCCCATGGGCGTGCGCGCGGCGCCGACGATGACGATGGGATCTGCGGACATGGTGAAAACTCCTGATGAACAAAAGTGAAAGGGGATCGGGCCGGCGCACGCGGCCCTGCTGAACTCAGTCGCGTGGCCGCACCGCCACGCCTTCGATGGCGCGCAGGTAGACCGCGTCGAGATCGGGGTTGCCGCGCACGGTCATCTGCAGGTCCTGCACGAGGCCGTCCTTGAGGCCATAGACCCAGCCGTGCAGCGCGAGCGGCTGACCGCGGGTCCAGGCGTCCTGCACCACGGTGGTCTGCGCCACGTTGACGACCTGCTCGATGGCGTTCAGCTCGCACAGCGCGTCGTGTCGGTGACTTTCGGACAGGCCCGCCAACAGGGCGGAGTGGCGGTCGCGCACGTCCTTGATGTGGCGCAGCCAGTTGTCGGCCAGGCCCACGCGCGTGTCGCGCAGCGCGGCGAGCACGCCGCCGCAGCCATAGTGACCCACCACCATCAGGTGCTCGACCTTGAGCACGTCGACCGCGTACTGCACCGTCGACAGGCAGTTCAGGTCGGTGGGCACCACCACGTTGGCCACGTTGCGGTGCACGAAGACCTCGCCCGGGTCCAGGCCGGTGATCTGGTTCGCCGGCACGCGGCTGTCGGAGCAGCCGATCCACATGTAGCGCGGGCTCTGCTGTTGCGAGAGCTTGGTGAAGAAGCCGGGACGCTCGGCCTCGACCTGGGCCGCCCAGCGGCGGTTGTGTTCGAGAAGGTGTTGAAGATCGTTGCTCATGGGTGGGATTGTCCGCTCAAGAGGCCTCGGACCTTCACATCGTCTCGGCGAACAGTTCGCGACCGATGAGCATGCGGCGGATTTCGCTCGTGCCCGCACCGATCTCGTACA
>NZ_JBYTAE010000141.1:0-7683 GCF_058787875.1 Hydrogenophaga sp. FW305-3-2-15-A-LB1
TGCCCACCCCCACCGAACGCGCCTGGTACCGCCAGCTCCTGTCCCGGTTCGTCACGCTGTGGTACCTCAAGGCCTTCGGCACCATGGCGTTCATGGTGTTGTTCTTCCAGGCCTACTTCTGGGTGCTGCACCACCCGATGGCCGAACCGCTCATGATGCCCACGCTCGTGGTGGACGACTGGGTGCCGTTCCTGCCCGGCGCCTTCTACGCCTACGTGTCGCTGTGGGTCTACGTGTCGCTGGCACCGGCCCTGCTGCCCAACCTGCGCGAGCTGCTGCGCTACGGCCTGTGGGTGGGCGCGCTGTGCGTGTTCTGCCTGGCGCTGTTCTGGCTGGCCCCGACCCAGACACCGTTGACCGACATCGACTGGTCCCAGCATCCCCGGCTGGCCTTCCTGAAAGGCATCGACGCCTCGGGCAACGCCTGTCCCTCGCTGCACGTGGGTTCGGCGGTGTTCTCGGCCTTCTGGTTCCAGCGCATCTTCCGGGAGACCGGCGCGCCGGCCGCGCTGCGCTGGCTCAGCGTATTGCATTGCGGGGTGATCGTCTGGTCCACGATGGCGATCCGCCAGCACGTGTTCCTGGACGTGCTGGCCGGCGCCGCCGTGGGCGCGGTCTTTGCCTGGCTGTCGCTGCGCCGCTGGCTCAGCCCGACGAGAGCCTGAACACCGCCACGGCCTGCACCATCTGCTCGGCGCGGGTCTTGAGGCTGGAGGCCGCGGCCGCGCTCTCTTCCACCAGCGCCGCGTTCTGCTGCGTGGCCTGGTCCATCTGCGTGACGGCCTCGCCGACCTGAGCCACGCCCGAGCTCTGCTCCTGGCTGGCCGCGCTGATCTCGCCCATGATGTCGTTGACGCGGCGGATCGAGTTCACCACCTCGGTCATGGTCACGCCGGCACGGTCGACCAGCGAGCTGCCCTGCTCCACGCGCTCCACGCTGGCGGTGATCAGGCCGCGGATTTCCTTGGCGGCTTCCGAGCTGCGCTGCGCGAGGTTGCGCACCTCGCCGGCCACCACCGCAAAGCCCCGGCCCTGCTCGCCGGCGCGCGCGGCTTCCACCGCCGCGTTCAGCGCCAGGATGTTGGTCTGGAACGCGATGCCGTCGATCACGCCGATGATGTCGGCGATCTTGCGGCTGCTGTCGTTGATGTCGCGCATGGTGTCCACCACCTGGGCGACCACCTCGCCCCCCTGCGTGGCCACGGTGGAGGCGCTCATCGCGAGCTGGTTGGCCTGCTGCGCGTTGTCGGCGTTCTGGCGCACGGTGGAACTGAGCTGCTCCATGGACGCGGCGGTCTCCTCCAGCGCGCTGGCCTGCTGCTCGGTGCGGGCCGACAGGTCGTTGTTGCCCTGGGCAATCTCGGCGCTGGCCATGGCCACGCCCTCGGCGTTGCCGCGCACGTTGGAGACCACGCGGCCCAGGCTGTCCTGCATGCCCTTGAGGGCCTGCAGCAACTGGGCGGCTTCGTCGCGGCCCTCGGCGGGGATGGCGCGCGTGAGGTCGCCGTCGGCGATCAGGCGCGCGGTTTCGGCGGCTTGGCGCAGCGGCACGGTGATCGAACGGCTGAGCACGAAGGCGGCCGCCGCGCCCAGCAGGGTCGCGAGCACGCCGCCCATGATCAGGATGGTGCGGCCATTCGCAGCCATCTCTTCGGCTTCTTTCAAGGCCGCGTCGTAGATGCCCTGCTGGCGCTGCTCCAGTTTCAGGATGGTGTTGATATAGGCCTCGGCCAGGGGTCTGAGGTCGCGGTCCAGCGCGGCGCTCATGTCTTCACCGGCCATGCGCGCCTTCATCACGACACCGCGCGGCGTGCGGTAGGCCTCGCGCGCGGCGTCGATGTCGGCGATCATCTTCTTGCCGGTGTCGGACTTGACCAGCTCGACCATGCGATCGCGCGAGGCCTGCGAGATCTTGGAGGTCTCGTCCATGTCCGCCTGCCACGTGGCGATGCGGCTGGTGTCGGAATCCAGGATGGCCGCGCGGGTGCGCACCCAGTTGATGTCGATGGTCTGGCGCCAGCGCGCGGCCAGCTGCAGTTTTTCGTTGTCTTCCCCAGCCAGCGTGCGCGTGGTCTGCACCAGCTCCTGCAGGCGCCAGACGCCGATGCCGGCCATCAGGGCCGTGATCAGCAGAACCAGTCCGAAGGCGATGGCCAGGCGGCTGCCGACCTTGATGTCGTTGAGTTTCATGCGGGAGAACTTTCTGGAGGAGTAAGGGGATCGGCGCCCCGGGCCAGCCCGCTTTTGGCGGTCATGGCCCAGCGCCACCACCCCCAGGGCATCGGCGGATTGGCCACGATCTTGAGCCACCCGCCTGGCGGCGATGCGCCGAAGAGGGCCCGCTCTTGCCCGCTTTTCAGCGCCCGCCCACAATGCCTTCCCATGCCCACCGACTCGAAACCCCTGGCCGTGGTGGCCGCCGACGCCCCGGCGCGCACCAAACCCTCGAACTACCCCGAGCCTTTTGCGGCCCGCGTGGCCGGGCGCGTCAAGCGTCCCCTGGGCGACTTGTTTGCCCTGAAACACTTCGGGGTCAACCACACGACCCTGCCGCCGAAGTCGGTGTCGGCGCTGCGCCACGCCCACAGCCGGCAGGACGAGTTCGTCTACATCCTGGTCGGGCACCCGACGCTGTACACCGACGAGGGCGCCACGCCCTTGTCGCCCGGCATGTGCGCGGGTTTTCCGGCCGGCAGCGGCAACGGCCACAAGCTGGTGAACGAAACCGATGAGCCGGTGCTGTACCTGGAGGTGGGTGACCGCAGCGAAGGCGACGAGGTCAGCTACCCCGAAGACGACCTGCGGGCCGTGCAGGTCGACGGCCGTTGGGCCTTCACGCACAAGGACGGGCGGCCGTACTGACATCGGCGCCGCGGGCACGGTCAGACCCGCTTCGTCATGCCCTTTTTTTGAGCATCGCTCGCGCCGCCAAGCGGGCCGCGGCCTGCGGCAGTTGTCCCAGGGGTTGTCCACACCCTTGGGCACAGCAGCTGTGAGCAACCCTCGAAAGAGCCTCCCCGGAAACGACAAAGCCCTTGAGGCAACTCAAGGGCTTGAACGTGGTTGGTGCGGCTGGCGGGGATCGAACCCACGACCCTTGGCTTCGGAGGCCAATACTCTATCCACTGAGCTACAGCCGCAACGCCAGCGATTCTATCAGCCGAGGGGGCGGCGCCCGGTGGGTGCCAAGGGGGCTTGGCTATAATCCAAGGCTGTTTGCCCGGCCTGACACGGGCACGCCCCACACCCGAACAGGCCTTGCTTCGCCACCCCCTGAGGACATCATGAGCGACCACGCGCACGAAGAACACCATACCGGTCCCATCAAGACGCCAACCCAGTTGATGTGGACGGCCTTCTTTGCGTTCGTCGCGCCCATCTTCATCATCATCGGCCTGGTGTACTACGTGGTCTCGGCCAACAAGCCGGCGGCCGGCGCGGTGGACATGGAGCAAGCCGTTGCCCAGCGCATCCAGCGCGTGGGCACGGTGGAGCTGCGCGACGCCAACCGCCCGCTGGCTTCCGGCGAGTCGGTGTACACCGCCCAGTGCGCGGCCTGCCATGCGGCGGGCCTGGCCGGTGCGCCCAAGTTCGGCGACGCCGCCGCCTGGGGCCCCCGCATCGCCACCGGCTATGAAGCCCTGCTGACCTCCGCCCTCAAGGGCAAGGGCGCCATGGGCGCGCAAGGCGGCGGCGCCTTCCGCGACGCCGAGATCGGCCGCGCCGTGGTGCACCTGGCCAACGCCGCTGGCGGCAAGTTCCCCGAACCCCAGGCACCGGCACCCGCCGCTGCAGCAGCCCCCGCGGCCGCTGCAACGCCTGCCCCCGCTCCTGCCGTGGCCGCAGCGGCTCCGGCGCCCGCTGCCGCTGCGCCCGCACCTGCCGCCTCGGCCACCGTGGCCGCTGGCGCCGGTGAGGCCCTGTACAAGCAGGCTTGCGCCGTGTGCCACGTGGCCGGCGTGGCCGGTGCACCGAAGTTCGGCGACAAGGCCGCCTGGGCACCCCGCGTGGGCGCTGGCCTGGACACCCTGACCGCCACGGTCATCAAGGGCAAGGGTGCGATGCCTCCCAAGGGCGGCGCAGGCGCCGCCGCGGAGGCCGACATCAAGGCCGCCGTGCAGTACATGCTGAACGCGGTGAAGTAAGGCACGTCCCCTTCCCCCGAAAAAGCCGGCCCCGCGCCGGCTTTTTTGTGCCCGCGCGCGGCCGCCCTCAGGCGGCTTGTAGCGCCTGGGGATGGGGAATGAAACCGAACCGCGCCGGCAGCGCATCGGCGCGCACCTCGGCCGGGCGCCAGCGGCCGGCTTCGACCGCGTCGGCGGCCAGGTTCATGTCGGCGCTGTGCACCAGCCCGACACCCCGATCGGTCACCAGGTACAGCCGGCCGGATTCGTCCAGCAGACTCTCCTGCACCCGCGCCGGCAGGCCGGTGTGGGACAACACACCACCCTCGGGCTGCAGGCGCCAGATCCACGGCGTGGCCTCGAGTTCGACGTACACACGCTGCGGCCCGTTCTGGAAGTACCACTGGCCTTGCGCGTCGGCCGCGTAGTTGCGGTGAATGAACTCGATGAGCTTGTCGTGCTTGAGCAGCGAGCCCTTGCTGGCGGGAAAAGGCCCTTGCGCCTGCGTGCGGTCGTCGCGCATGTACCAGTTGCCGCGGGCATCCAGGCCCAGCCAGCCATAACAGTGCGGCACATTGGGCCACTTGGCCATCGCGGCCTTGACGATGTCGTCCATGGCGAGGCTCCTCAAAGGTGGGCGAGCAGCCAGTTTCCCACGGCCTCGGGCATCGCGCGCACATGCCCGGGAAGGCCAAGGGGTCCGTGCGAGACCGGAAAGCCCACATGGCCGCCCTGCTCGGGCTGCCACAGGGTGACGTGATGGCCCGCGTCCTGCTGGGTCGGCAGGGACTCGGCGGGCACGAAGGGGTCGTTGCGCGCATTGAGCGCGAGCGCGGGCACGCGGATGCTGTGAAGCACCGGCTTGGCCGAGGCACGCGCCCAGTAGTCGGTCGTGTCCTTGAAGCCGTGCAGGGGCGCGGTGAAGAGGTTGTCGAACTCGTAGAGGTCGCGCGCGGCCAGCAGCTTCTGCCGGTCGAACAGGCCAGGGTGCTGCTCCAGCTTGCCGAGCGCCTTGGGCACCATGGAGCGCATGAACATGCGGGTGTAGACCACGCGGTTGAAGCCGCGCCCGATGGCGTGGCCGCCCGCGGCCAGGTCCAGCGGGGAACACACCGACGCGATGGCGCGCACGCAGGAGGTCGCTTCCGAGCCCATCTCACCGGCCCAGCGCATCAGCGCATTGCCACCCAGCGACACGCCCACGGCGATCAGCGGCCGGCCCGGGTGTTCCTCGGCAAAACGGCGCAGGATCCAGTCGATCTCCTGGAAGTCACCCGAGTGGTAGGCGCGTGGCGCCTGATTGAGTTCGCCCGAGCATCCCCGGAAGTGGGGCACCGCGTAGGCCACGCCGTGGGCGGCGGCGAAATCGGCGAAGGCCACGGCGTACTGGCTCGCGGAAGAACCCTCCAGCCCATGGAACAGCACCAGCAGGGGCGCCTCCGGCGCACTGCTGTGCAAGGCCTGGTCCACGTCGATGAAGTCGCCATCGGGCGTCTTCCATCGGCTGCGCTTCCAGCGCGGCGGCGGTCCGAAATGGCGGCGGCTGGCCAGCGCGGCCCACACCGTCTGCGGGTTGCCTCCGGGCAACCACCACGGCGCGCGGTAGGAAAAGCGGTCGGACTTCAATGCAGCACCGGCTGGGTGGTGAAGGCCTCGAGCGGCTCGGTGCGTGAGCCGGGGCTGGCGTGGTGCGCGACCATGCGCCAGCCCTGGGCGGTCTTGGCATAGACGTTGGTGGCCACCACCCAGGCGTGTTGCATGCCATCGTCCGTCATCACGGCCACGCGCTCGACCACGCTGTGCACGCTGCAGCCACCGGCATCGAGCCGGCGCACCTTCTCGGGCTGGGCCTGCACGCTGCCACTGGCGAACATGGTCTCGAACGCGGCGCGCACCGCGGCGTGCCCCACGAGCCGGGGACCACCCGGATGCACACACACGATGTCGTCCTCGTCCGCCCAGCAGGCCATGAGGCGCTCGATGTCGGCGTGTTGCAGCGCGTCGTAGAAGGCCGCCTCCGTGTCGTCCGCCGAACCGGGGGGCAGTTTGGGTTTTCGCATGTGGGCTATTTTGCCGCCAGTGCCCGGTTGCCCGGGTGCACCCCCGGGTATATTCCCGCTGATCGACCTGATCTCATCCAGCGGAGGTTTTATGCGCACATCCATTCGACGCCTGTCCACCTGGGCCGCCGCCCTGTTGCTCGCCACCAGCCTCACGGGCTGTGGGTACAACGACTTCCAGCGCCTGGACGAGCAGAGCCAGTCGGCTTGGTCGGAGGTGCTCAACCAATACCAGCGCCGAGCCGACCTGATCCCCAACATCGTCGCCACCGTCAAGGGCGAGGCCAACTTCGAGCAGGAAACGCTCACCCGCGTGATCGAGGCCCGCGCCAAGGCCACGTCGATCCAGGTCACGCCCGAGACCTTGAACAACCCGGCTGCGATGCAGCAGTTTCAGGCCGCGCAAGGCGAACTGGGCAGCGCGCTCAGCCGCCTGATGGTGGTGGTGGAGCAGTACCCCAACCTCAAGGCCAACCAGGGCTTCAGCGACCTGCGCGTGCAGCTCGAAGGCACCGAGAACCGCATCACCGTGGCGCGCAACCGCTACATCCAGACCGTGCAGGAGTACAACGTGCTCGCGCGCAGCTTCCCCACCAACCTCACCGCGATGGTCTTCGGCTACAACCCCAAGGCCAACTTCCAGGTCGCCAACGAGGCCGCGATCTCGACACCGCCCACGGTGGACTTCAAGAAGCCATGACGCTGCGCCTGGCCCGGTGGCTGCTGGCCGCCCTGGGGCTGTGCTTCCTCCCGGCGCTGGCTCAAGGCCTGCAGCCCATCCCCGAATTGCGCGCGCGCGTGATCGACCAGACGGGCACGCTCGATGTGGCGAGCCTCGCCGCCATCGAAGCCAAGCTCGCGGCCTTTGAAAAGACGAACGGCTCGCAGGTGGTGGTGGTGATGGTGGCCACCACCGCACCCGAAGACATCGCCGATTACACGCAGCGCCTGGGCGACGCCTGGAAGATCGGGCGGCGCGATGTGGGCGACGGCGTGCTGTTCGTGATCGCCAAGGACGACCGGCGCCTGCGCATCGCCACCGCGAAGGCGCTGGAAGGCGCGATTCCCGACCTGATGGCCAAGCGCATCATCGACGGTGCGGTGACGCCCGCGTTCCGCATCGGCAACTACGCCGCCGGCATCGAGGCCGGGGTCGATCAGATCCTGGCGCGCATCCGGGGTGAGAACCTGCCCCTGCCCGCGGAACAGGCCACGCGCGATGGCGCCGGCCTCGACGATTTCGACGGCATGGAGGTGCTGGTGTTCCTGGTCTTTGCCGTGCCCATGTTCTCGGCCGTGCTGCGCGGCATCTTCGGCAACAAGCTGGGCACGGTGTTCACGGGCATCGGTGCCGGTGGCCTGGCCTGGGTGCTGACCGCCGTGGTCTGGGTGGCCATCGGCGCCGGCCTGCTCGGCATGCTGGCCGCGCTGTTCCTGCAGTTCCTGCCGGCACCCACTTCGGGAGGCTCCGGCCGCGGTGGGCGTGGCGGCGGCTGGGG
>NZ_JBYTAE010000142.1:0-7634 GCF_058787875.1 Hydrogenophaga sp. FW305-3-2-15-A-LB1
GGCGAAGGGTGGGTGAGGGGCGCAGCGAAGTAAAGGAGGAGAACCGGCGAAGCCGGTTCGGGGGACATGAGCGGAGCCCCTCGCCCACCCTTCGCCGACCGGACCCGGCCAACGCCAAAGCCAAAACCCTCAGGCCTTGACGCGCGCAACCACCTCCGGCCGGTCGTTCTGCTGCGGCTTCAGCGGCGCGGCGGATTTGCCCTCGGCGCGTTCCTTGCGCCACTGCTCCTTGCGCGCCGTCCACTCGGCCAGGCGCGCATGCGCGGTCTTGCTCTCCTTGAGCATCTCGAACTCGTCGGCCAGCTGCGCCGTGAGTTCCAGGCGGATGCCGTTCGGGTCGAAGAAATAGATGCTCTTGAAGATGTGGTGGTCCGTCACCCCCAGCACCTCGATGCCGCCGGCTTCCAGGCGCGCCTTGGTGTTCTCCAGCTCCTCCACCGTGTCCACGCGGAAACTGATGTGGTTCACCCACTTCGGCGTGTTCGGGCTGGGCAGCGCGGCCTCGTCGTCGCCCAGGTCGAAGAAGGCGATGAAGGAACCGTCCTGCAGCCGGAAGAAGAAGTGCGTGTACGGGCAGTACTCGCCCGTGCTCGGCACGTAATCGCTCTGGATGATGTGGTACAGCGGCAGGCCCAGGATGTCTTCGTAGAACCGGCGCGTTTCCTCGGCGTCCTTCGCACGGTACGCGTAGTGGTGCAACTGCTGGATCGGCGCGGGCGGGGGCAGGGTGGCGGTGGTCGGCATGTCGGTCTCCTGGATGGGCGAAAGCGGGGCCTGTGATTCACCATTATGCAACGCATTTCTCTTATCGTAATTCAATAGGCCTGCGGCGCACTCCAGTTTGATGCTTTCGGCCGGGGGTGTCGATCCTGTTGAGCGCCGATATCAACGCCCGTCCACGGATAGGCGAGGGCAATTCCCCGCATAGCCCAGAACTATTGGACGCTGGCTGACCGGCGGGCGTATGTTGCGGAAGTCCTGTCAGGTTCGGCGCCTGTTGTCCGGGCCTCATGGGCGTTTCTTCCACCCACGCAAGCAAGGAGATACCACATGCCCGCATTGAAAGGCTCGAAAACCGAGCAGTGCCTGAAAGACGCCTTCGCCGGCGAATCCCAGGCCAATCGCCGCTACCTGTACTTCGCGAACAAGGCCGACGTGGAAGGCCAGAACGACGTGGCGGCCCTGTTCCGCTCGACCGCCGAAGGTGAAACCGGCCACGCGCACGGCCACCTGGAATTCCTGGAGCAATCGGGCGACCCGGCCACCGGCCTGCCGATCGGCTCCACCCGCAACAACCTCGCCTCCGCCGTGGCCGGCGAAACCCACGAGTACACCGACATGTACCCGGGCATGGCCAAGACCGCGCGCGAGGAAGGCTTCGACGAAGTGGCCGACTGGTTCGAGACCCTGGCCAAGGCCGAGCGCTCGCACGCCAACCGCTATCAAAAGGCCCTGAACGAACTCGTGGACTGAGCAAGCCCCCGTTCCCTCGCTGCGCCGTAGGCGCAGCGTTTTTGAAAGGGCTTGGCCGAGCCCTTTCAAAAACCCACGAAACGACTCGCACCAGACGAGGAGACATCCCCATGGCCACAGAAGGCAATCTGCAGGCACCGACGCGGCACGCGCTCGACTGGAAGAACCCCGACTTCCACGACGAGGACAAGTGCCTGCACGAGATGGAGCGCATCTTCGACATCTGCCACGGCTGCCGGCGCTGCGTGAGCCTGTGCGGCTCCTTCCCCACGCTGTTCGACCTGGTCGACGAGAGCAGCACCATGGAGGTGGATGGCGTGGCCAAGGCGGACTACTGGAAGGTGGTAGACCAGTGCTACATGTGCGACCTCTGCTACATGACCAAGTGCCCCTACACGCCGCCGCACGAATGGAACCTGGATTTTCCGCACACCATGCTGCGCGCCAAGGCGATCCAGTTCAAGAAGGGCGAGGTGGGCCTGGCCGAGCGTTTCCTCGCCTCCACCGACGTGCACGGCCAGTTCGCCGGCATTCCGATCGTGGTGCAGGTGGCCAACGCGGTGAACCGCACCAGGACCGCGCGCGGCCTGATGGAGCGCGTGGCCGGCGTCGACCAGGACGCCTGGCTGCCCGAACTCGCGACGAAGAAGTTCCGCTCGGGCGCGCCCGAAGCCAACGCCTCGAAGGTGGTCGATGGGGAGAAGACACCGGGCAAGGTCGCGATCTTCGCCACCTGCTACATCAACTACAACGAGCCCGGCATCGGCCTGGACCTGCTCAAGATCCTCGACCACAACGGCATTCCCTACACCCTGGTCGAGAAGGAAAAATGCTGCGGCATGCCCAAGCTGGAGCTGGGCGACCTGGACTCGGTGCAGCGAAGCAAGGAGGCCAACATCCCGGTGCTCGCGAAGTACGCGAAGGACGGCTACGCGATCCTCGCGGCCGTGCCCAGCTGCGCGCTGATGTTCAAGCAGGAAATCCCGCTGATGTTCCCCGACGATGCCGACACCCAGCTCGTGAAGGAGAGCGTGTGGGACCCGTTCGAGTACCTGATGGCGCGCAAGCGCGACGGCCTGCTCAAGACCGAGTTCCCGCAAGCGCTGGGCAACGTGAGCTACCAGATCCCCTGCCACGGCCGGGTGCAGAACATCGGCCGCAAGACCGAGGAGATGCTGAAGATGGTGCCCGGGACCACGGTGAACACCATCGAGCGCTGCTCCGGCCACGCCGGTACCTTCGGCGTGAAGAAGGCGCACCACCAGCAGGCCATGAAGATCGGCAAACCGGTGTTCAAGGCCATGGCCACCATGAAGGACGGCGCGAAGCCCGACGTCATCAGCTCGGACTGCCCGCTCGGTGGTCACCACATCGCGCAGGGCTTCGAGGTCAACGGCCTGGGTGCGCCGGAACTGCAGCACCCGCTGAGCCTGGTGGCCCGGGCCTATGGCCTGAAGTAAGAAAGCAAGGAGCACCCACCATGCAACTCACCGGCCGCATCACCGCCGACTCCCTCATGAGCCTGGAGGCCTACACCAAGTGGCGCAAGGTGCACAAGCCCGAGATCATGGCGCACCGCCGGCTGCGCAGCGTGCAGCTGGGCGAGCACCTGCACTTGCAGTTCGAGAGCGAGACCACCATGCGCTACCAGATCCAGGAGATGCTGCGCATCGAGAAGATCTTCGAGGAGGAGGGCATCCAGCAGGAGATCGATGCCTACGCGCCGCTGGTGCCCGATGGCACGAACTGGAAGGCCACGATGATGATCGAGTACATCGACATCAACGAGCGCAAGCGCGAACTCGCGCGGCTCATCGGGGTGGAAGACCGCATGTTCGTCGAGGTCGAAGGCCATGCCCGTGTGTACGCCATCGCCGACGAGGACCTGGACCGCGAGAACGACGAAAAGACCTCGGCCGTGCACTTCGTGCGCTTCGAGCTCACGGCCCCGATGCGCGCGGCGGTGCTGGCCGGCGCGGCCGTCAAGCTGGGGTGCGATCACACCCACTACCCGGCGCACCTGCAAGTGCCCCCGGAAACGCTGGCGTCTCTCGCCGGTGACCTGAAGTAACACGGCCCGTTGGGGATAATCAGGGCTTCCCCCGGGAAGCCTTGCCGCTTCCGTGTTCGCCTCCCTCTGCGGCCCCGCCCGCCTCCAGCCCGACATGCTCTTCCTGATCTCGCCCGCCAAGGCGCTCGACTACGAGACGCCCCCGCACGTGCCCACCCACACCCAGCCGCTGTTCGTGAAACACTCGACCGAACTCATCGAGGTGCTGCGCGAAAAAACGCCGTTGCAGATCGGCGAGCTCATGGACCTGTCGGACGCGCTCTCGGGCCTGAACGTCGCGCGCTACCAGGCCTGGCGCCCGAAATTCACCGCGAAGAACGCCAAGCAGGCCGTGCTCGCCTTCGACGGCGACGTGTACGGCGGGCTGGACGCGAAGACCCTGGGCGAAGCCGAACTCGACTGGCTGCAGCAGCACCTGTGCATCCTCAGCGGCCTGTACGGCGTGCTGCGCCCGCTCGACTGGATGCAGCCCTACCGGCTGGAGATGGGCACGCGCCTGAAGACAGCCCGGGGCAAGAACCTCTACGAGTTCTGGGGCCGCCAGATCGCCGAGTACCTCAATCAGCGCGCCAAGGCCGACCTGAGCCCGGTGGTGATCAACCTCGCCAGCGAGGAGTACTTCAAGGCCGTGGACCGCAAGGCCCTGCTGCCGCGCGTGGTCACCTGCGCGTTCGAGGAACGCAAGGCCGATGGCTATAAGGTCATCAGCTTCATGGCCAAACGCGCGCGCGGCCTGATGGTGCGGTACGCTGTGACGCACCGGGCCACCACGCCCGAACAGCTCAAGGGTTTCGACCTTGAGGGTTACCGTTTCGTGCCCGCCGCGTCCTCGCCCGACCGGCTGGTGTTCCGCCGCGAACAGAAGGCCTGACCGCCTCGACACACACATGAGCCAGACCATCACCCCCGAATTGCGCCGCTGGATCATCGATCAGGCGTCCGCCGGCTTCACCCCCGAGGTGGTGCTGGCCTCCATGGTGTCCTCCGGCTGGCAGGAGTCGGTGGCCGTGGCGGCGCTGGAGAGCACGCTGCGCGAGCACCTGCGCGCCCAGGCCGCCAAGCCCCCGGTGGTCGCGCCTGCGGCCCAGCCCGATGCGGCTTCCACCGCGGCGGGCGTGCCGGTGCCCGACTTCGCTCTGAGCCAGTCCCCGCGCCAGATCGACGCGGGCGACCGTTTGGTGGACGTGATCGCCACGCTGAACCACCCGCGCGTGGTGGTGCTGGGCAACCTGCTGAGCGCCGAAGAGTGCGAGGCGCTGATCGCATCCGCGCGCCCGCACCTGGCGCGCTCGCTCACGGTGGAAACCAAGACCGGCGGCGAAGAGCTCAACCCCGACCGCACCAGCAGCGGCATGTTCTTCACGAGGGGCCAGACGCCCGAGGTGGCCGCCGTCGAAGCGCGCATCGCGCGGCTGCTGAACTGGCCGCTGGAGAACGGCGAGGGCTTCCAGGTGCTCAACTACAAGCCCGGCGCCGAGTACAAGCCGCACTACGACTACTTCGATCCCGCCGAGCCGGGCACGCCCACCATCCTGCGCCGCGGCGGCCAGCGCGTGGCCACGCTGGTGATGTACCTCAACGAGCCCGCGCGCGGCGGCGGCACCACCTTCCCCGACGTGGGCTTCGAGGTGGCGCCGGTGCGCGGCAACGCCGTCTTCTTCAGCTACGACCGGCCCCACCCCTCCACCCGCACGCTGCACGGCGGCGCGCCCGTGATCGAGGGCGAAAAATGGGTCGCCACCAAGTGGCTGCGCGAACGCGAATTCATCTGACGCTC
This sequence comes from Hydrogenophaga sp. FW305-3-2-15-A-LB1, assembly GCF_058787875.1. NCBI lineage: Bacteria > Pseudomonadati > Pseudomonadota > Betaproteobacteria > Burkholderiales > Comamonadaceae > Hydrogenophaga > Hydrogenophaga sp. FW305-3-2-15-A-LB1. The sequence continues at coordinate 5,322 of NZ_JBYTAE010000142.1, forward strand.
TCATGTCCCAGAACACCCCCGAACAGTCCCAGCTCGGCCGCGCCTCGGCCTACATCGACCAGTACGACGCCTCGCTGCTGTTTCCGCTGCCGCGCGAAACCAAGCGGCGCGAGATCGGTATCACCGGCAGCGTGCCCTTTCTGGGCGCCGACCTCTGGACCGCCTTCGAGCTCAGCTGGCTCAACCTGCGTGGCAAACCCATGGTGGCGCTGGCGCACATCACCGTGCCCTGCGAGAGCACGCACATCGTGGAGAGCAAGTCGTTCAAGCTCTACCTCAACAGCTTCAACAACACGCGGTTCGACAGCGCCGACGCGGTGCGCGACCGCATCCGCGCCGACGTGAGCGCCGCGATCTGGCACGGCGGCCCGATCCAGGCCAGCGCCGGCGTGAAGCTGCTGCTGCCCGAGCACTTCGACCGCGAGCCGGTGCACGAACTCAGCGGCCTGTCCATCGACCGGCTCGACGTGGAGTGCACGCGGTACCAGCCCGCGCCCGAGCTGCTCTCGGCCGCGCTCGATGAGCAACCCGTGACCGAGACCCTGGTGAGCCACCTGCTCAAGAGCAACTGCCTGGTGACCGGCCAGCCCGACTGGGGCAGCGTGCAGATCAGCTACAGCGGCCCGCAGATCGACCAGGCCGGCCTGCTGCAGTACATCGTGAGCTTTCGCAACCACAACGAATTCCACGAGCAGTGCGTCGAGCGCATCTACATGGATGTCTGGCAGCGCTGCAAGCCGGCCAAGCTCACGGTTTACGCGCGCTACACGCGCCGGGGCGGGCTGGACATCAACCCCTGGCGCAGCAGCCACCCGCAATCGCCGCCGGCCAACGTGCGCACCGCGCGGCAGTGAGCCGGCCGGTTCAGAGCATCTTCTGGATCAGCGCGCCCTTGAACAGCACCGGCCCGGTGGGGCCGCGTTCGCTCGGCACGCCGCCCTTGGGCTCCAGGCTGATCGCCAGGGTCGGCACCTCGCGCACATCGCCCTCGCCAGCGGCGAGCTGCAACAGGCGCTCCTGACCCAGCACGCCGAGCGAGCGCGGGCCGCCGGACGGCGGCAGCGCCCAGAGCTGCAGCGACTTGTCGCTCGCTTCCTGGAAGCCGCTCACGCGCTGCAGCGTGAGCTTCCTGCTCTTGGGATCGAAGGTGACCAGCATGGACGCGCTGGCCTGGTCGTCGTGCAGCACGGCCACGTACTCCACCTGCGGCGTTGCTTCGAGTTGGGCTTGCAACTCGCTGATTCGCGTGCCCAGGTTGTCGCGCAGGCCGACGGCCGTGACCACGGCCAGCATCGTGGCCAGGGCGCCGGCGGCGGTGGCGCCGCGCCACAGCGCCAGGCTGCGCAGCCAGCCGCCCCGGCCGTTGGGCGGGGTGGCACGCGCGGCGGCCATGGCCTGCTGGTCGTTGTCGGCGCGCACCAGGTTCTCGATGCGCGTCCAGACCGCCGGGGCCGGTTCGCTCGGGGCCTGGAGTTCGTTCATGCTGGCCACGCGGCTCTGCCACACCAGGGCGGCGGCGCGCACCGGCGCCTGTTCGCGCGCCATGGCTTCGAAGCGGCGGCGCGCGCCCCCGCGCAGCGTGCCCAGCGCGTGGGCCGCGGCCAGTTGGTCCAGCAGTTCGGGGTGTTTCATGAGGTTCATGGCGAGGTCCTCACGCGAAGCGCGCCATGCAGGTGCGCAACTGGTCCAGCCCCCGGCGGATCCAGGTCTTGACCGTGCCCAGCGGCAACTTGAGCTGCTCGGCCAGCTCGCTGTGGCTCAGGTCGCGCAGGTAGGCCAGGCTGACCACCTCGCGCTGGCGGCTTTCCAGCTGGCCCAGACACTGGTGCAGCGCCCAGGCCTGCTGGCTCGCCAGGCTCACGTCCATGGGGTTGGGAGACGTGCCCTCCATCGTGTCGGCCATCACGTCGTCGATCTCGTCGGTGAGGTGGGCGCGCTCGGCGCTGCGCCGACGCAGCGCATCGAGCGAGCGGCTGCGCACGATCAGGCCCAGCCAGGCCATGGGCGGGCTCAGGCTGGCGCGGTAGTCGCCGGCCGAGCGCCAGATCTGCAGGAAGGTTTCCTGCAGCACGTCCTCGGCCCATTCGTGCTTGTTCACCACGCGCAGCGAGAGCCCGTAGAGCTTGGACGACACCAGGTCGTAGAGGCCCTTGAGAGCGGCCTCGTCGCGCTGGGCGATGCGGTCGAGCAGGGCGATGAGGGTGTCGTCGGGTTGGTCGCTCATGCGCGCATTGTGGGGCTGCGGGGGCTTCTGCGGGGCATTGCCGGGCCGGCTCCACACCAGCACGGGGCGGGAACCGCGCGCGGTGGGGC
>NZ_JBYTAE010000143.1:0-7337 GCF_058787875.1 Hydrogenophaga sp. FW305-3-2-15-A-LB1
GTTCCCGAACCCGTCGCCGTGGCCCAGGCAGCGCCCGAACCCGCCGAGGCCGTCGCCCTCGCGCCGGCTGAGACGCCGGCCATCGCTTCGCAGGAAGTGGCCGTGAGCGAGCCTCCGGCGCCGGCACCCGAAGCGCCGGCAGAAGCCGTGGCGGCGCCTGCTGCCACGCCCGAAACACCCCCAATCAGCGAGCCCACCGGCACCACGCCGTCGGCAGCAACCGACGGCAAACCCAGCGCCCCCGTCGCCCTGCCACCCGCCACGCCGCCGCCCAGCACCCGCCTGCACTACGACGTGACCGGCAACGTCAAGGGCATCGGCTACAAGGCCCAGGGCACGCTGGACTGGGCCGTGGCCGACGGCCGCTACGAGGCCCGCATGGAGATGCGCGTGCTGCTGCTGGGCAGCCGCTCGCAGACCAGCATCGGCCGCATCGGCCCCGAAGGCCTGATGCCCGAGCGCTTCGCCGACAAGAGCCGCAGCGAGAAAGCCGCCCATTTCGATGCGGCGCAACAGCGCATCCGCTTCAGCAGCAACGCGCCCGAAGCACCGCTGCAGCCGGGGGCGCAGGACCGCCTGAGCCTGTTCCTGCAGCTCGCCAGCCTGCTGCAGGCCCGCCCGCAGGCCTACACCACCGGGCAGACGGTGGACATGCAGGTGGCCGGCACGGGCGACGCCCCCGTCTGGCGCTTCGACGTGGGCGAAGAATCGACGATTTCGCTGCCAGCGGGCGAATTCAAGGTGCGCCACCTGGTGCGCCAGCCGCGCAAGGAATTCGACAGCACGGTCGAAATGTGGCTCGCGCCCAGCCTGCACCACCTGCCCGTGCGCCTGCGGGTGAAACAGTCGAACGGCGATGTGGCCGATCAGCAACTCAGCCAGATGCCGTAAGGCAAACACCTGTAGGACAAACACCCATCTGTGCCAAAAAAGACACGCATCTTGAAGTCGGGGGGAACGTCGCCACGTAAAGCTGCATCTGACCTATAAATCGGCGCGTATTTGCCGATATAAGGTTGTCAGGAACGCAGATTTTTTCTATTCAAGGATTTCAGTCATGCACATGCTTTACGACTCGGATGCCTTCGCTGTGGTCCACATCCTGGCCAATGCGCCCGTCGAGGGCGACAACGAAGTGGCCGACGGCCCGCAGATTCCCCGCCACGGTTTCGAGATCGTGGACAAGCGCTCGGGCAAAGAGGTGTACCTCGACGGCTCCTGGGCCGAGATGTTCCAGCTCCAGATCACCGCCTGGCAGCAGAGCACGCCGTCCCAGGAAGAGGTGGAAGACACGCTCGAAGGCTATGCCACGCTGGCCCAGATGCCCGTGGTCATGCACTGAACGAACGCGCTTCCTCTGAAAAAAGGCCGCTGCACCCCAGCGGCCTTTTTCATGTCGGGCCGTGGCGCCAGCGGTACAGCGGCTCGGCCAGCACCAGCACCGCCACCAGCCGGCAGACCTGGAACGCCGTCACCACCGGCACGCCCAGCTGCAGCACCTTGGCGGTGATGGCCATCTCGGCAATGCCGCCGGGCGCGGTGCCCAGCAGCAGCGTGACCGGGTGCAAACCCGTCAGCTGCGCCAGCACCCAGCCGAAGCCGGCGCACAGGCCCATCATCACCAGCGTGGCGAAAGCCACCGACGCCAGCCAGCGCGGCGCCGTGTGCACGAAAGTGGGCGTGAAACGCACGCCCAGGCTCACACCGATCACCAGCTGCGCCGCGTTCGACAGGCTCTGCGGGATGGCCGACAGGGTGTGGCCGCTCAAGGTCACCACCATGGTGACCACCAGCGCGCCCATGAACCAGGGGTTGGCGCGGCCCAGGCGCTGCATGGCCAGCGCGCCCAGCAGCGTGAGCCCGGCCAGCGCCAGCAGCCCCAGGGCTTGCACGTCCCGCACGCCCTGCGCCCCGGTGTCGAGCCCGCTCACGCCCCCGAACTGCAGGGCAAACGGGATGGTGACCGTCACCAGCAGCACCCGCAGGCTGTGCGCGGCCGCCACCAGATCGGTGCGCGCGCCCTGGCGCTCGGCGATCAGCGTCATCTCGGACGCGCCGCCGATCGCGCCAGCGAAATAGGTGGTGCAGCGCAGCTCCGCGGGCGTCAAGGCCACCAGATGCCCCGCGTGCAGCCAGCGCAGCCAGGCCGCAAAACCCAGGCCCAGGGCCAATGCCCAGGCGATGCCGAGCGCGATGGCCCACCAGAGGCTGGCCACGAGCGCGCCCACGGCCGGCGTGAAGTACAGGCCCAGCGCGGTACCGATCACCCACTGCCCGCTGTTGCGCAAAGGCGTCCAGCTCTCGGTGCGCATGCCCAGCACCGACACCAGCGCCGTCGCCAGCAGCGGACCGATCATCCAGGGGATGGGCGTGCGCAGCCAGCGGCACAGCAGGGCGGCGGCCAGGGCGATCGTCAGGGTGAGGCAGACGCGCGGCCACGAAGCGGGCCGCCAGGCAGGCAGAAAGGACACGCGAAAAGGGAAGGTGAAGGGGCCTCGGGTGCGCTTAGTATCCACGCATGACCTGTCGAACCGCTGTCGCCCTCGCCCTGGGCCTGTCCTTGCTCGCGGCCTGCGCGCACCGCCCACCCACCACCGTGCCGGCCCTGCTCGACCGCGTGCTGCCCGCGCCGGTGTTGCTGCTCGGCGAGCAACACGACGCCGCCGAACACCAGGCCCTGCAGCGCGACGTGGTGCTGGCCCTGGCCCGGCGCGACCAGCTGGGCGCGGTCGTGATGGAAATGATCGAACAGGGGCGCAGCACGCAAGGCCTGCCCAGCGACGCCGACGAGGCGCGCGTGCGCGAGGCCCTGGGCTGGACCGAGCAGAGCGGCTGGCCCTGGCCGGTGTACGGCCCGGTGGTGATGGCCGCCGTGCGCAGCGGCGTGCCCGTGATCGGCGGCAACCTGCCGCGCGCGCAGATGCGCGGCACCATGGGCCAGGCCGAGCTGGACGGCCTGGTGAGCGAGCGCGTGCTGCAGCGCCAGCGCGACGGCATCCGCGAGAGCCATTGCGGCCTCCTGCCCGAGAGCCAGATCGCGCCCATGACCCGCATCCAGCTCGCGCGCGACCGGTCGATGGCGCAGACGGCCACGCAGGCCCTCATCCCGGGCAAGACGGTGCTGCTGGTGGCCGGCAACGGCCATGTGCGCGAAGACCTCGGCGTGCCCCTGCACCTGCCCGCGTCCGTGGGCCACAAGGTGGTGATGGCGCAGGCCGGCACCTCCAAGGACGCCAGCGCACCGCCGGCCGACGCGGTGTGGCAGACCCCCGCGCTGCCCCCGCGCGACCACTGCGCCGAACTGCGCCAACAGATGAAGCGCTGAATCCAGGGGCACCAAGGGTCCGGCTCCGCCGGCCCCAGGTGCCGTCCCCCCACCGGGGGGAAGCCGCGCCAGCGGCGCAGGGGGGTTACCCCAGCCTTTTGATCGCGTCGGCCAGCGTGCCCACCATGGTCTCGATCTGCGCGCGATCGACGATGTAGGGCGGCGCGAACACCAGGTTGTCGCCCGCGTTGCGCACCAGCACGCCCCGGTGGTAGCAGTCCATGAACACGTCGAACGCGCGCTTGCCGGGCAGGCCCGGCTGCGGCGCGAGCTCCACGGCGGCCGCCAGCCCGAGGCTGCGGATGCCGATCACGTGGGGCAGGCCCTTGAGCGCGCTGTGCATCGCGTCGCCCAGCACCGGCCCCATCTCGCCCGCGCGGGCGAACAGGTTTTCCTCGCGGAACAGGTCCAGCGTGGCGATGGCCGCCGCGCAGGCCACCGGATGGCCCGAGTAGGTGTAGCCATGGAAGAACTCGATGGCGTGGTCCGGCGCGCTGCCGTGCGCGCCCATCATGGCGCCGTAGATGCGGTCGGTGCAGACCACGCCGCCCAGCGGGAACACGCCGTTGGTCACGGCCTTGGCGAAATTCAGCATGTCGGGCTGCACGCCGTAGTAGTCCGACGCGAAAGCCGTGCCCAGGCGGCCGAAACCGGTGATCACCTCGTCGAAGATCAGCAGGATGCCGTGCTTGTCGCAGATCTCCCGCAGGCGCTTGAGGTAACCCTGCGGCGGCACGTACCAGCCCGCGCTGCCGGCGACGGGCTCGACGATCACGGCCGCCACGTTGCTGGGGTCGTGCAGCGGCAGGATGCGGTTCTCCAACTCCAGCAGCAGGTCTTCGTCCCACACCGGTTCGGTGTTGTGCACGTAGGCGTGCTTGACCGGGTCGTGGATGAAGCGCAGGTGGTCCACGCGCGGCAGCAGGGCGGCGCCGTAGACCTTGCGGTTGGCCGGGATGCCGCCCACGCTCATGCCGCCAAAGCCCACGCCGTGGTAACCGCGCTCGCGGCCGATGAAGATGTTGCGGTGGCCTTCGCCGCGCGCGCGGTGGTAGGCCAGCGCCACCTTCATCGAGGTGTCGGCGGCCTCGCTGCCGGAGTTGCAGAACAGCACCTTGTTCAGGTCGCCCGGCGCCATGGCGGCGATCATCTCGGCGGCGCGAAAGGCCTTGTCGTTGCTGACGCTGAAGGCGGTGCTGTAGTCCAGCGTGTCCAGCTGCTGCTTGATGGCTTCGTTGATCGGCTTGCGGTTGTGGCCGGCGCCCACGCACCACAGGCTGGAAATGCCGTCGATGACCTGGCGGCCGTCGTGCGTCGTGAAGTACATGCCGTCGGCCGCCACGAAGACCCGGGGGTCTTTCTGGAAACTGCGGTTGGGCGTGAAGGGCAACCACTGGTTGTCCATGCGGAAATCGTTGTAGGCCATGCGGGCGTCTCCTGCGGCAAAAGGACGGGGAAGCGGCATTTTGTCACCGCCTCCCGCCTCCAGGGGCTCCATTGCGCCGGGTTCGGCCAGGCCCACCGCGCCTTGCTGCGACAATTCGCACGCCATGAATCACACCTACGTTCTTACCCTGTCCTGCTCGGACCGCCCGGGCATCGTGCACGCCGTTTCCGGCTTCCTGCTGGAGCACGGGGGCAACATCGAAGAAGCCGCGCAGTACAACGACCACGCCACCGGCCTGTTCTTCATGCGCGTGCAGTTCGCCTGCGGCCAGCTCACCCAGGACGACCTGCGCCTGCACCTGAAGCTGTTCGCCGAACCGTTCGCCATGCAGTGGAGCCTGCACCCGCTGGCCGAGCCGGTGCGCACCGTCATCTTCGTCAGCAAGGAAGGCCACTGCCTCAACGACCTGATGTTCCGCTGGAAGAGCGGCCTGCTGCCGCTGGACATCCGCGCCATCATCAGCAACCACCGCGACTTCTACCAGCTCGCGGCCAGCTACAACGTGCCCTTCCACCACATCCCGGTGACCGCCGCCACCAAGCCGCAGGCCGAGGCCAAGCAGCTGGAGATCATCCAGAACGAAGGCGCCGAGCTGGTGGTGCTGGCGCGCTACATGCAGGTGCTCAGCAACGACCTGTGCCGCGAACTCTCGGGCAAGGCGATCAACATCCACCACAGCTTCCTGCCCAGCTTCAAGGGCGCCAAGCCCTACTACCAGGCGCACGACCGGGGCGTGAAGCTGATCGGGGCCACCGCCCACTACGTGACGGCCGACCTCGACGAAGGCCCCATCATCGAGCAGGACGTGGCCCGGGTGGACCACACCGACGCGGTGGAAGACCTCACCGCGCGCGGCCGCGACACCGAAAGCCAGGTGCTGGCGCGCGCCGTGAAATGGCACAGCGAACACCGCGTGCTGCTCAACGGCCACAAGACCGTGGTGTTCAAGTGAACGCGATGCCGCAGGGCCGCCCCAAGGCCGCTCAGCCCCCTCGGGGGGCAGCGACCACGCGTCAGCGGTGGAGCGTGGGGGCGCCATGACCATCCGGATTCCTCCCATCCAGTGCCTGCTGACCTTCGAGGCGCTGGCGCGCCTGCGCAGCGTGACGCAGACGGGGGAGGAACTGAACGTGACGCCCAGCGCGGTGAGCCACCGCGTGCGCCAGCTGGAGCAGATCCTGGGCACCAAGCTGTTCGGCCGCGCCGATTTCTCGCTCACCACCGAGGGCAGCGAATACCTGGCCCACGTGCGCGAAGGCCTGGGCATCCTGCAGCGTTTTCCGGGCGGCAACACGGCGCCGGGCAAACGCAAGCTCAAGCTGGCCGTCACACCGACTTTCGCGCGCTCGATCCTGATGCCGCGCCTGCGCCAGTTCACCGAGGCCTATCCGGAGATCGACCTGACGCTGCAGGTCTCGATCCCGCTGCTGGACGTGGTCGCCGAGGACGCCGACCTCACGGTGCGCTACGGCACCGGCCGCTACGCCGACGTGGAGCACATCTGCCTGCTCAAAGACGAGGTGACGCCGCTGGCGTCTCCCGCCTACATCCGCGAGAACGGCCCGTTCGACACGGTGGAAGACCTGCAGCGCGCCGCCCTGTTGCGCAGCCCGCTCGAACCCTGGCGCACCTGGTTCGCGGCGCACGAACTCGACTGGCCCGAGCCGGTCGAGGGTTCGTCGTTCAACGACATCGGGCTGATGTGCGATGCCGCGGCTCAAGGCCTGGGCGTCGCCCTGGTGCGCCTCAAGCTGGGCGCGCCCTGGATCGAGAACGGCTCGCTGGAACGCATCTCGGCACGCAACATCCCATCGCCCCATGCGCACTACCTGTGCTGGCAGGCCGGTGCGATGGAGCGGTGGGAATGCGCGGCGTTCGCCGAGTGGCTCAAGAAGAGCGTGAACTGACGAGCCCGGCGGCGGATCGCGGGTTTATTCGATCGCCAGGCGCTGGGCCGCGGCGGCGGTCTTCTTCGGCAGCGTGAGCTGCAGCACACCGTTCTCGTACTTCGCTTTCGCGGCGCTGTTGTCCACGTCGACCGGCAGCTGGAAGCTGCGCGAGACGGCGCCGTAGTAGCGTTCGCTGCGCAGCAGCTTGCCACCCTCGGTCTGGCTGTCCTGCTGCTTGATCTCGGCGCGCAGGGTCACCAGCTTGCCGTCGACGTTGACGTGGATGTCGTCCTTGGACACGCCGGGCACTTCGGCCTGCAAGGTGTAGGCCTCGGGCGTCTCTTTCACATCGACGCGGATCTGCGCCGGCAGGCCGTCGCCGTGCAGCGGCTTGACGTAGAAGGCGGGAGCGACGTCGTTGAAGAAGTCGTCGAGAAAACCACGGCGGGCAATGAGGCTGTTCATGGCAAGAAACTCCTGATGGATGATGAGGTTCCAGGGCGCGACAGGCGTCCTGCGGTGAACACAACTTGATGCCACCGCCCGCCGATTTCAAGGGCCCTTCGTCACCGCCCGCCGAAGCGTTCACAAAGCGCTGCAAGTTTCTTCAATCCGGCACGCAAGCTTTGGCCTAGACTGGAGCGGCCCTTGATCCGACCCGCACCGGCCCCACATG
>NZ_JBYTAE010000144.1:0-7289 GCF_058787875.1 Hydrogenophaga sp. FW305-3-2-15-A-LB1
CGCAGCGGCCGCCCCAGCGAGCGATGGCCCGCGCGCCTGCTGGCAGGCCGCCGGCTTCACCGAAGCCCAGGCTGAGCTGCTGCGCGCCGAACTCGCGCTGCTGGGCCTGACGGCGAACGGCTGGCAACTCAACGAGACCCGCAGCAGCGGCCGCTGGATCGTCTACATGGGGCGCTACGACAACACCGAGCAGGTGGAGCGCAAGAAGGCCGAGTTGCGCGGGCTGGGCGTGCAGTTCCGAGAGCTCACCGCGAATGGCCTGGCCCCGGGGCTGGCGCTGGGCACCTACTCCACCGAAGCCGCCGCGCGGCAGGCGCTGCAGCAGACCGAGCGCGACGGCGTGCGCACCGCCAGGGTGGCGCAGGAACGGGCGGAAAGCGTGTCGTTCGCGCTGCGCCTGCCCGCCATCACCGACGCCCAGCGCGCGGCAGTGGAAGGGTTGCGCGAGGCCATGGCCGGCAAGGCGCTGCGCCGCTGCAGCTGAGCCGACCGGCGGGCTCGGCTCAGACCCGACGGCGGCGGCGCTGGCACAGCGCCACGGCGATCACCCAGGCCCACAGGCTCAAACCCCAGAGATGGCCAGCGGAGCCACCACCTCCCCCGCTGCTGCTGGCGGCGAGCACGGGCATGGCCGCCACCGCGCGCACGGTGTCTTCACCCGTGCGGCCGAAGTTGTCCACCACGGTGAGCGAGAACACATAGCTGTCCTCCGCCACGAGCGTGCCCTTGGCCACCGCGCTGCTGGCCGACGAGAGCGTGACCGGCGGCCCGCTCACCTGCACCCACTGGTAGGACACGATGCTGCGACCGGGAATGGGCACGCTCTGGCTGCCGTCGAGCGTGATCACCGTGCCCGGCTCGACCTCGCCCACCGGCTTGATCACGACCGCCGGGCCGGTGGCCAGCTGCACCGAGGTGTTGGCGTCCAGCAGGCCGGCGCCGCAGGTGGTGGTGGTGCAGCCGCAGACGGCGCCCGCGCCCGGGGTGCCGCACGCGGCCAATCCCGTCACCACGTGAGGTCGGGCCCCCGCCTTCATGCGCTCGATGAGCTGGCGCGGGCTCAGGAAGGGGTTGACCGCCAGCATCAGGCTGGCGATGCCCGCGGCCTGTGGCGCGGCAAAGCTCGTGCCCTGCTTGTAGCCATACATGTCGACCCCTGGCGTGGTCGTGCCGCTGTTGTCGGTCGAGTACAGCAAGGTCGATGGGCCGGCATCGGTCGAGCCCCCGGGCGCGGCCAGCGCCACGCGGGTGCCGAAACTGGAGTACTCGGCCTTCGCCCCATCCTTGCGCACCGAAGCCACGGTCATGACCCGGCGGCAGTCGGCCGGGCGGGTCAGCGTGGTGTTCGAATTGCCGGCCGCCACGACGATGAGGGCGCCCGCGTTGGTGACCGCGTCGATGGTGGTCTGGTAGCCCGGCGTGCAGGCCGAATCGCCACCAAAACTGAGGTTGATCACGCGCGCCGGGTTCGGGTTGATCGGCAGGCCCGAGACCGGCAGGCCGGCCGCCCAGCGCAGGCCGTCGAGCAGGTCCGACAGGTGCGCGCCGCATTTGCCCGAGACGCGCACCGGCAGCACCTTCGCGCCCCAGTTCAGGCCCGCGACGCCCTGGGCGTTGTCGGTGGCGGCAGCGATCTGCCCCGCGATGAAGGTGCCGTGCCAGGTGCTGTTGGACAGGTCGCAGCCCGCGAACAGCGGATTCGCCAGGTCGGCTGGGTGCACCCAGTCACCCGGGTCGCTCGGGTCGGGGTCGCGCCCGTCGCCGTCGTTGGACACGGCCAGCTCACTCACCAGGTCGTAGCCGGGCAGCAGCTTGCCGGCCAGATCCGGGTGTCCCGCCCGGATGCCGCTGTCGACCACCGCCACGACCGCCGTGGACCCGGAGGTGCTGCCGGTCGTGTCGCCCCAGGCGGGGGGCAGGTTCAGGCCCGTCAGGTTCACCAGATCGGGCGTCTGCAGGTGCCATTGCTGGGGAAACAGCGTGTCGCTGGGGGTGACGGGCGCGCCCAGGCGGGGCACCAGCACATCGGGCTCGACCCAGGCCACATCGGGATGCAGGCGCGCGCGGCGCACGGCGTTGTCCAGCGCCTGGCCACGCAAGGGCCGATCGAAGCGCAGCAGGCGGGCGTTGCCTGCCTCGCCGGCTTGGCCCGACGGCAGCCCGACCTCGCGCGCCCAGCGGGTCAGGCGCTCGCGGCCCTGGCGGGCGTTGCGGTCCCATTGCGAACGGGCCCGCTCACGTCCGGAGGCCCAGGGCCCCTGGTCCGTCGCGGTGTTCGATTCGAGTTCGTCGCCCTTGAAGCCGATGATCAGGCCGGCCGCCTCACGCCGGCTGGACGGCTCCTGCGCCATGGCGGGAGTGGCAATCAGGCCCGCCAGGGTGGCCGTGCACAGGAGCAGTGCTGGAAACAGTCGCCGCATGGAATGGGGAGGGCCGGAAGGGCAAGCGAGGCAAGGTGGGGGATGTGTCGAAACATTTTGACATGCCGGTCTTTCGCATGGCCTTTATCCCCCGGCGATTCGGCATTTCCGCACAGCTTTACAACACCCGCGCTCAGCGGCCGGCCAAAGGGGCGGCGGCGGGACGCAGCGCCTCGAACCAGTCGAGCGCCTCGTTCCACAAGGGCAAGGCCTTGGGCCGGAAGTAGCCCATGTGGCCGATCGGCCCCAGGCCCGCGCGGCGCGGGTCGATGGTGACGGCCCGCACCGAGGTGTTGCGGTAACCGGCCATGAAGGCATCGCGCGAGGCCGGTGGCGCCCAGGCGTCGTCCAGCGCGTTGGCGGCCACGATCGGGAAACGCACTTGGCCGAAGCGTTCGGTGGTGGCCTGCATCTGCGGGTCGTCGAAGAAGTAGCGCGGAAAGCGGCACCAGCCGCGCCACTGGCGGTACACGTCCAGCGGCAGGTCTTCGCCCATGCCCAGGCGGCTCCAGGGCAGGTAACCGGCGAACTTGGTCCACACCGGCCCCAGCACGCGCCACATGAACAGCACCCTCATGCGCTCCAGCGGTGGCATCCAGCCGTGCCAGCCGGCGCCGGTGGCGAAGGTGTAGGCGCCGTCCACCCAGTCGTGGTGCGGCAGCAGGCCCAGGGCATGACCGCCGTACGAATGGCCCACCAGGTACAGCGGCATGCCGTCCTGGCGCATGGCTTCGACGGCGGCGGCCAGGTCGAGCCGGCCCCAGTCGAGGTAGTCCATGCGAAAGCCCTTGAGCGTGGGCGGGGCCGACTCGCCGATGCCCCGGTAGTCCAGCGTGAGCACGTCGAAACCGCGGCGCGCGGCGTGTTCGGCGAAGCGCTTGTAGAAGCCCTGTGGCACGGCGGTCGCGCCCCCGATCACGAGGTGGGCGCGGGCCGGCGTGGGGCTGCGGTAGCGGTGGGCCGAGAGCGGATAGCCGTCGGCGGCGGTCAGCAGGAGGGTTTCGATGCGAACGTCCGGGGGGGTGCTCATGGGGATCTCCTCAAGTGGTGCCCGTTTCGCGCGGGCGGCGCGCGGCGAGCAGGCCCAGCAGCGTCTGGACGGCCTGCTGGATGGGTTCGGTGCTGTGGGCCACGCGCGCCTGCAACAGCCCGCCTTCGTAGGTGGCGACGATCAGCGCCGCCACACCCCGGGCCGACTCGCGCGGCTCGCCGGCCTGTTCCAGCGCCAGCGCGATGCGCTCGCGCAAGGTGGCAAAGGCCCGCGCCAGGGCCTCGCGCAGCGCGTGGTCGTCGGGCGTGCTCTCCAGCGCGACGGTCGCCAGCGGGCAGCCGGCGTGAAAGCCCGTGCTGCTCAGGCGCTGGGTCGCGCCCTGCATCCATTGCCGCGCGGCTTCGATCGGGTCGCCCTCCTTGGCCAGCAGGCCGTCCAGCCAGCCCAGCATGCGCGCGACCACATCGTCGATCGCGGCCACGGCGAGTTCGGTCTTGCCACCGGGAAAGTGGTGGTACAGCACGCCCTTGGGCGCGCCGGCCTGGGCCAGCAGTTCGGTCAGGCCGATGCCGTGCAGGCCGCGCCGGCGCAGGGCGTCGGTCATGGCGGCGATCAGGCGTTCGCGGGTGCCAGGGGCGGGGGTGTCGGTCATGGGGCGCAATCTATAGACCGGTCGGTCTAGTGTCAATGCGGGCCTGTCGCCGAGGTGAACCGGGCAAGAAAAAAGCGCCCGAAGGCGCTTTTTCAAGTCAAGTGAGCTTGCGCTTACTTGGCGACGACGCGAACCATTTCAAGGCACTTGTTGGAGTAGCCCCATTCGTTGTCGTACCAGCTCACGACCTTGATGAAGGTTTTGTCCAGCGCGATGCCGGCGTCGGCATCAAAGATCGAGGTGCGCGTGTCGCCCCGGAAGTCCGTCGCCACCACCTTGTCGGTCGTATAGCCCAGCACGCCCTTGAGCGCGCCTTCGCTCTGCGCCTTCATCTCCGCGCAGATCTCTTCGTACGTCGCGTCCTTGTTCAGCTCCACCGTCAGGTCCACCACCGACACGTCGCTGGTCGGCACCCGGAAGCTCATGCCCGTGAGCTTCTTGTTGAGCTCGGGAATCACCACGCCCACGGCCTTGGCCGCGCCCGTGCTGCTGGGGATGATGTTCTCCAGGATGCCGCGGCCACCGCGCCAGTCCTTGTTGCTCGGGCCGTCCACCGTCTTCTGCGTGGCCGTGGCCGCGTGCACCGTGGTCATCAGGCCGCGCTTGATGCCCCACTTGTCGTTGAGCACCTTGGCGATCGGCGCCAGGCAGTTGGTGGTGCACGAGGCGTTGGAGATGATGGCCTCGCCCTTGTAGGTCTTGTCGTTCACGCCGAAGACGAACATCGGGGTGTCGTCCTTGGAGGGGGCCGAGAGGATGACCTTCTTCGCGCCCGCGTCCAGGTGCTTCTGGGCCGTGACCTTGTCCAGGAACAGACCGGTGGATTCGATCACCACGTCGGCACCGACTTCGGCCCACTTCAGGTTGGCGGGATCGCGCTCCTGCGTCAGGCGGATCTTCTTGCCGTTGACGATCAGCGTGTTGCCTTCGACCGAGACCGTGCCCTTGAAGCGGCCGTGCACGCTGTCGTACTGCAGCATGTAGGCCAGGTAGTCGGGCTCGAGCAGGTCGTTGATCGCCACCACTTCAATGTCGCTGAAGTTCTGGATGGCGCTGCGCAGCACGTTGCGGCCGATGCGGCCGAAGCCGTTGATGCCGATCTTGATCGTCATGTCTCGTCTCTCCTGGAGGGTTTCAAAAAAGGGTTAACCAAAATTCACTTCGCGAGCACGGCGCGCACCGTGTCCGCCACGTTCTGCTCGGTGAAGCCGAAGTGCTTGAACAGCACCGGCGCCGGGGCCGATTCGCCGTAGGTGTCGATGCCGACCACGGCGGCCACGCCGTACTTCCACCAGCCGTCGGTGGTGCCCATCTCGACCGCGATGCGTGGCACGCCGGCCGGCAGCACCGAGGCCTTGTAGGCGGCGGTCTGGCGGTCGAAGGTGGTGGTGCTGGGCATGGAGACCACGCGCACGGCGATCTTGTGCTCGCGGGCCAGCAGCTCCTGCGCCTTCAGGGCGAGCTGCACTTCGGAGCCGGTGGCGATGATCACGGCCTGCGCCTTTTTCTTCAGGCCCACCTCGGCCGGCTCGGCCAGCACGTAGGCGCCCTGGCTGATGTGGCCCAGGTCGTTCTTGGGCGCGTAAGGCAGGTTCTGGCGGCTGAGCAGCAGCGCGGTCGGGCGGCTGGCGTTCTCCAGCGCCACGGCCCAGGCCACGGCGGTCTCGGCCGTGTCGGCGGGGCGCCACACGTCCAGGTTGGGGATCAGGCGCAGGCTGGCCGCGTGCTCGATGGACTGGTGCGTCGGGCCGTCTTCGCCCAGGCCGATGGAGTCGTGCGTGAACACGTGGATCACGCGCTGCTTCATCAGCGCGGCCATGCGGATGGCGTTGCGGCTGTAGTCGCTGAAGGTGAGGAAGGTGCCGCCGTAGGGGATGAAGCCGCCGTGCAGCGCCACGCCGTTCATGATCGCGGCCATGCCGAATTCGCGCACGCCGTAGTTGATGTGGCGCCCGCCCTGGCCCTGCTCGTTCTTCACCACGTCACCGGCCATGTTGAAGCGCAGGCTGGGGGTGGACTTGGTGTTGGTGAGGTTGGAGCCAGTGAGGTCGGCGCTGCCGCCCAGCAACTCGGGCAGCGCGGCGGTGAAGGTCTCCAGCGCCAGCTGGCTGGCCTTGCGACTGGCCACGGTTTCGGCCTTGGTGTGCGCGCCCACGGCGGCGTCCACCGCGACCTGCGCGAAGTTCTTCGGCAGCTCGCCCTTCATGCGGCGGGTGAACTCCTTGGCCAGCTCGGGGAAAGCGGCCTTGTAGGCGGCGAACTTCCCGTTCCAGTCGGCCTCCACGGCCTGGCCGGCGGCCTTGGCGTCCCAGGCGGCGTACACGTCTTGCGGCACCTCGAAGGGCTTGTGCATCCAGCCCAGGGCCTCGCGGGTGAGCTGGATCTCTTCGCCGCCCAGCGGCTCGCCGTGGGCCTTGGCGGTGTTGGCGCGGTTCGGGCTGCCCTTGCCGATGTGCGTCTTGCAGATGATCAGCGTGGGGCCAAAGGTGCCCATGCTGGCCTTGTTCTTGGCGTCGGCGATCGCGCGGTCCACGGCGTCGGTGTCGTGGCCGTCGATCGGGCCGATCACGTTCCAGCCGCTGGCGGTGAAGCGCAGCGCGGTGTTGTCGATGAACCAGGGCGTGACCTGGCCATCGATCGAGATGCCGTTGTCGTCGTACAGCGCGATCAGCTTGTTGAGCTTCCAGGCACCGGCCAGGGCCACAGCCTCGTGGCTGATGCCTTCCATCAGGCAGCCGTCGCCCAGGAACACGTAGGTGTGGTGGTCGACGATGGCGTGGCCGTCGCGGTTGAATTCGGCCGCCAGCAGCTTCTCGGCCAGCGCCATGCCCACGGCGTTGGTGATGCCCTGGCCCAGCGGGCCGGTGGTGGTTTCCACGCCGGGGGTGATGCCCACCTCGGGGTGGCCGGCGGTCTTGCTGTGCAGCTGGCGGAAGTTCTTGAGTTCGCCGATCGGCAGCTTGTAGCCCGTGAGGTGCAACAGCGCGTAAATCAGCATGGAACCGTGGCCGTTCGAGAGCACGAAACGGTCGCGGTTGGCCCACTGCGGGTTGGTCGGGTTGTGGCGCAGGTGGCGCCCCCAGAGGGCGACCGCCATGTCCGCCATGCCCATGGGCGCGCCGGGGTGGCCCGAGTTCGCCTGTTGCACCGCGTCCATGGCCAGGGCGCGGATGGCGTTGGCCTGGGTCTGGGCGGTCACGGCCGAAGCGGCGGGGGCGGTGCGGGT
>NZ_JBYTAE010000145.1:0-7192 GCF_058787875.1 Hydrogenophaga sp. FW305-3-2-15-A-LB1
GGGGCGGTGCGCAAGGGGGCGGACATGGGGATCGGCACCGGGTGGTCAGTGTTCGCTGGAGACGGCCACGGCGTAGCCGTGGTGCTTGAGCAGGGCGTGGCGCTGGGCGTCGGCCAGGTCGGAGACCACCATCTCCGTCACCATGTCCTGCAGCGCGATCCGGGGCACCCAGCCCAGCGTGTTCTTCGCCTTGGCCGGGTCGCCCAGCAGGGTTTCCACCTCGGTCGGGCGGAAGTAGCGCGGGTCCACCTTCACGATCACCTGGCCCGGCCGCAGCGCCGGCGCCTTGTCGCCTTCGACGGCCTGCACAATGGCCTGTTCGTTCACGCCCTGGCCCTCGAAGCGCAGGGTGATGCCCAGCTCGCGCGCGCTCATCTCGATGAACTGGCGCACGCTGTACTGCACGCCGGTGGCGATGACGAAATCTTCGGGTTGTGCCTGCTGCAGCATCATCCATTGCATGCGCACGTAGTCCTTGGCATGGCCCCAGTCGCGCAGCGAATCCAGGTTGCCCATGTAGAGGCAGGGCTCCAGCCCCTGGGCGATGTTGGCCAGGCCGCGCGTGATCTTGCGGGTGACGAAGGTCTCGCCGCGGCGCGGGGATTCGTGGTTGAACAGGATGCCGTTGCAGGCGTACATGCCGTAGGCCTCGCGGTAGTTCACCACGATCCAGTACGCGTAGAGCTTGGCCACGGCGTAGGGGCTGCGTGGGTAGAAGGGCGTGCTTTCCTTCTGCGGGATTTCCTGCACCAGGCCGTAGAGCTCGGAGGTGCTGGCCTGGTAGAAGCGGGTCTTCTTCTCCAGGCCGAGGATGCGGATCGCTTCGAGCAGGCGCAGCGTGCCCAGGCCGTCCACGTCGGAGGTGTATTCGGGGCTTTCGAAGCTCACCGCCACATGGCTTTGCGCGCCGAGGTTGTAGATCTCGTCGGGCTTGGTCTCCTGCACGATGCGGATCAGGTTGCTGGTGTCGCTCAGGTCGCCGTAGTGCAGGTGGAAGCGCGCGTCGTCGATGTGCGGGTCCTGGTAGATGTGGTCCACGCGCTGGGTGTTGAACTGGCTGCTGCGGCGCTTGATGCCGTGCACGATGTAGCCCTTTTCGAGCAGCAGCTCGGCGAGGTAGGAGCCGTCCTGCCCGGTGACGCCGGTGATGAGCGCGACCTTGGGCTGGGTGTGGGGGATGGGCGGGTTCTGGGTCATGGTGTTGGGCTCGCGAATGTCAGTGGGCGGCGGCGTGCTGCAGGAAGTCCTGGTACGTGAGGGCCAGGCCGGCGGGGAGATCGACCTTGGCCTGCCAGCCCAGGCTGTGCAGGCGGCTGCTGTCCATCAGCTTGCGGGGCGTGCCGTCGGGCTTGCTGGCATCGAAGCGGATGCCGCCCTCGAAGCCGGTGATGCGGGCCACGCTGTGCGCGAGCTCGGCGATGGTCAGGTCCGACCCGGAGCCCACGTTGATGTGGCTGAGCATGGGCTGGGTGTGCTGCTCGTAGTCGGCCTTGGCCAGGTTCATCACGTGCACGCAGGCGGCGGCCATGTCGTCGACGTAGAGGAACTCGCGCATCGGCTTGCCGCTGCCCCAGATGGCGACCTCGGGCGTGCCCGCCATCCGGGCCTGGTGGAAGCGGCGGATCAGCGCGGGGATGACGTGGCTGTTCTCGGGGTGGTAGTTGTCGCCCGGGCCATAGAGGTTGGTGGGCATGACGCTGCGGTAGTCCACGCCGTGGCTGGCGCCGAACTGGCGGTTGTAGCTTTCGCAGAGCTTGATGCCGGCGATCTTGGCCACGGCGTAGGGCTCGTTGGTGGCTTCCAGCGGCGCGGTGAGCAGGGCGTGCTCGCTCATGGGCTGCGGCGCGAGCTTGGGGTAGATGCAGCTCGAGCCGAGGAACAGCAGCTTGCGCACGCCGTTGCAGAAGGCGGCCTCGATCACGTTGGCCGCGATCATGAGGTTCTGGTAGATGAAGTCGGCGGGGAACACGCTGTTGGCGTGGATGCCGCCGACCTTGGCCGCGGCGAGGTAGACCTGTTGCGGTTTGGTGCGCGCGAAGAAGGCGCGCACGGCGGCCTGGTCGGTCAGGTTGAGGTCGGCGTGCGTGCGCGTGACGATGTGGCTGGCGGGATGGCCGGCCGCGCGCAGCTGCCGCACGATGGCCGAACCGACCATGCCGCGGTGACCGGCGACGTAAATGGTGTCAGGGGTGTTCATCAGCAGGCTCCTTCTTGTCTGAGGACCACGCGCACGGTGCGCAGCATGATCACGAGGTCGTACCAGAGCGACCAGTTGCGCACGTACCAGAGGTCCATGTTGATGCGGTGCTGGAACGTGCTGGTGCTGCGGCCGCTGATCTGCCACAGGCCGGTGATGCCGGGGCGGGCCTTGCCGTAGGCGGCGATGCTCTTGCCGTACTCGTCCAGTTCGCGCGCCAGCAGCGGGCGCGGGCCGACCAGGCTCATGTCGCCGCGCAGCACGTTGATCAGCTGGGGCAGCTCGTCGATGCTGGTGCGGCGGATCAGGCGGCCGATCTTCGTGATGCGCGGGTCGTTGGCGAGCTTGAAGTTGCTGGCCAGGTACTGCACGTAGAGCTTTTGATTCTCGGTCTTCCAGCGCTCCAGGGCGCCGTCGGCGTCCATCACCATGCTGCGGAACTTGATGAAGTCGAACAGCTGGCCGTCCACGCCCACGCGCTTCTGCACGAAGAAGGCGGGGCCCGCGTCGTCGCGCTTGATGCGCCAGGCGACCCAGGCAAACAGCGGCGCGAGCAGCACCAGCAGGGCCGTGGCGCCCACGATGTCGAGCGCGCGCTTGAGCACCTGCGGACCGCGCCGGTTGAGGTTGTTGCGCGCGCGCAGCAGCAGCACGTCGTGGCTGAAGAAGTGCGAGACCTCCATGCCGTAGATGGGCAGGCCGCCGAGCGCGGGCACCATGACGAGGTCGTCGCGCGTGAGCATGAGTTCCTCGGCGAGTTCGCGCAGCCAGTTGTTGTCCCGGATGCCGAGCACGCCCACCAGCTGGTGGGGCCCGGGCCGGGCGAGGAACTCGCGCACGCCCGGGGTCAGCGCGGTCGGTGCGGCGACGTGCCCGCCGCCGAGCTGGACCAGCCGCGCGCCGGGGTCGGGACAGACCACGGCCACCGGCTTGTAGCCCAGCAGCGGCTCGCTGGCCAGGGCGGCCGCGGCCTTCTCCACGTCGTCGGGGTGGCCGATGAGCACATAGGGTTGCGCGAGCAGGCCCGCGCGCAGCAACCCGTGGCGCACGGCCAGGCGCGACAGCGGCAGCAGGACGAGCACCAGGCCCCAGGTGGCGCCGGTCCACAGGCGCGAGAGCGGCCACTTGGCGAGGTAGATGACCATGGCATCGAGCAAGGCCGCGAGCACGATCACCTGGATCAGCTGGCGGGTCTCGTCCCACCAGGGCTTGCGGCGGTGCGCCGAGTAGTGGCCCTGCACGGTCCACATCCAGCTCACCATGGTCAGCGCGACCGCGGCGAACAGCGTGAGGCGCAGGTGGCCATTGGCGGCCCACCACACGTTCATGGCCTGCGAGAGGCTGATCTCGTCGCGCAGCCACGCGGGCAGGCGGCCCGCCACGAAACACAGCGCGAGCACGCACAGATCGGTGAGCACCAGCCAGGCCTTGACCTTCTGCTGGCGCCGCGCGAGATCGGCCCAGGGGAGCAGGCTGCGGGCGAGGTCGTGTTCGTTGTAAAGCGGGACGACGACGCCCGGGCCGGCTTCGGTGGGCGCGGGCGAGGGTGACGGCCTCTCCCGGGGATGGGTGCGCGCGCGGGCCATGTCAGTCAGCGCCCGCTGAAGATGGAACGGGCCGATGGCGGGGCCCCATGCCGGTGCATGGAATGCACTCGGAAAGCGCGCGCGGCGCACAGGAATAACGGGTGACTGAAGCACGGCATAGGTGCACTCCCTGGGTTCGTTGACGGTTCGCAGGCATGCAGCGCTGCGTTCGCCTTTTCTTTTTAGGCCACGAAAAAGCGCGAGATGTAACGAGCTTTGAGTTAAGCCACGAGGCTTGTGTAGGACTGAACCTTGCTTCGATGTGAGGCCAAGTGCCGTGCGAGGGGTGTGCGCCTTAATTGATGGAACTTATGTTCTTGAGCGGACTCACAATGCGCCAGGAGGTGAAGCGATGCGAGTGGCCGAAGCGATCGAGCTGGATGCGAAAACCGAGCGTGCCTTGCGCACGCTGGCCCAGGGACGGCGGGTCGAGGCCCGCGTGAAGCAGCGCGCCAGCGTCATCCTGCTGGCGGCGCAGGGCTGGCAGAACAAGGACATTGCGGACGAGGTCAAGCTTGATCGGCGGCAGGTGGCCTTGTGGCGGCGGCGCTTCATCGAAGGCGGCCTCGAGGTCCTGCTGCAGGACGCGCCGCGTTCGGGGCGCACACCGAGCGTGACGTCGGCGCTCGAGTCGCATATCGTGAGCACGACGCTGCACGAACAACCGGCCGAAGCCGCGCAGTGGAGCACGCGCACGCTGGCCTCTTACCTGGGTCTGGGCGCCACCACCATCCGCCGGGTGTGGCAGCGCAACGGCATCAAACCGCACGCGGCGGAGTGATCAAGTCATAAGTGCAGACCAAAATGGCGCAGTGCAGCAATTGACCTGTTGAATGGCCGTTTGCGCGCGGATGAGGGGTTTACATCCCGAAACCCGTTTTCGTGGACCAGCGGCCACGACGAACGGTTAAATGGCCGAGATGTCGGTCTGCACCGGCCAGTGAAGCGCGTTGGCGCGGCTGTCGCCGGTGCCGAAGCGGTGCTGCAGCAGCACGGTGTATTGCCCCGGGCGGGTGCCGCAGAGGCGGTAGCCGTCGGCCACCGGGCTGAGCTGAACGCCGCTTTGTGGGGCGGTTTGCAGCTCCCAGGTGCCGAGTTGGGGCGCGGCGCGCCGCAGCGAGACGCAGAAGCCCCGTTTCATGTTGGACATCACCACCAGGCGTTGTTCGGCGCTGGCCTTGCCGTCGGCGGTGTCGAGCAGTTGGGGGTGGCTGTTTTCAATGACCCGCATGATGGGCGGGATGACGATGCGGAAGTCGAGCGAGGCGCCGACCTTGCCCTGAGGCACCAGCACGCTCTCGCCGATGCTGGTCGCGGGGACCAGCATCAGGGCACTGGCGGCCAGTGCGGGGAGGGCGAGGCGGTGGGGGGGCATGACCCACTATCGGCCCACTTCCTCCAAACTTAATACCCCTGCTCGGGGAAGGCTGGCGCGCCGCAAGGGCATGCCCGGCGCGGGTTCACTCGCTGCGCTGCACCGGAATGCTGACAGAGGCGCTTTCCCGCAGGCGCACGTCGACCTTGGCCTGGCCCTGGTCCACCACGTTCCAGGGCAGTGGCAGCGTCTCGCCGCGCACGCTCACGGTGCGCGGGCCGCCGGCCACGAAGGGGAATTCGAAACGGCCCTGGCTGTCGGTTCGCACGGCGTAGCGGTTGTCCAGGTAGACGGTGACGTTGGGCACGCCCTGTTCGCTGGCTTCCTGGGTGCCGCTGCGGTTGGCGTCGAAGTACACCGTACCGACGATGCGGCCGCCGCCGTCGCTGGCCCGGCCGCCCAGCGGCACGTTGCGGCTGCCGGCTTCGAGCTCGTAGCGCAGCACGGCGTAGAAGGAGCGGTCCGACTCGGGGATCACGATGGCCAGCGGCGGCGCCAGCGGGTCCAGCGAGGGGTTGAAGCGGCTGCGGCCGGTGGAGCGGTTGTAGTTGGCCTCCACGCTCCAGCGCGGGTCGATGCGCCAGTGGCCGCCCAGGTTGAGGCTGTGGCGCGATTGCCCGGTGTTGCTGTGTTCGGTGTTGAGGTTGCCGCGCAGGCTGGCCTTGTTCGTGATCGGCGCGGACACGCTGAGCGCGGCGCTCCAGACCGATTCCCGGGGGCGGCCCTGGTAGGCGTCGTAGGCGCCGGTGCCCAGGCTGGTGGAGACGGCCCAGCTCTGCGGCACCAGCCATTCCTGGTCCCAGGTCAGCCAGCGCGAGTGGGCCTCGTTGTCGCTGTGCACGAACTCCAGGCGCATGCCGCTGTGGCCCCAGCCGTTCTGGAAGCGCCAGTCGCCGTAGCTGCTCCAGGCGTCGCCGTCGAAGCGGCGCACCGTGGTGCCGGCGCCCACGGTGTGGTCGCGGTTGAGGCGCCAGCGCGCCGAGCCGGTGGCGAAGAAACCGCTGCCGCTGCGCCCGCTGATCGAATCCAGCCAGTCCACCGAGCCCTCGGCCGACCACTGGCGCGTGCGCCAGCTGGTGCGCGCGTAGGCGCCCACGAGGTCGTTGGCCAGCGGCAGGTTGGCCCAGCTCAGGTCCTGCTCGAGCCGGTAGGCGCCCAGGCCGTGCCGGCGCGGGCCGTCGTCCCATTCGCCGTCGACCCAGAAGCCGCTGCGCGCGCCGTTCAGGTTGTTGGCCTGGGTGCGCAGCACCTGGCCCTGGATGCTGTGCTCGGCACCTTCGTGCCGCAGCGCCAGCAGGGTGGAGTTGGCGTCGACGATGTCGCTGGCCTGCAGCGGCACGTCCAGGTTGGAGACCTTGCGCGCGTCCTCGTGCTGCAGGGCGAGCGTCCAGCCCTGGTGGGACAGGGGGTTCGCACCGTCCGCGTTGAGGCGCCATTGCCCACCGAACGAGGTGCGCTGGCCCGGAAGCTTGCGAAAGCCGTTGGCCGGGAGGAAGTCCAGCCGGCCGGGTTCACCGGTGCTGGCCTGCAGTTGCAGACCGGCACCGGGGTTCTCCCACTCGGTGCTGATGCCCTGCACGATGGCCGAAGGCAGGTAGATGCGCGCGGGCAGGCGCAGGATGCCGGGCGTGGGCGGGTTGATCACGCCCAGCTCGTTGCTCATCAGCCAGCCGCCGGAGAGCGGCATCGCGCGCTGGCGCAGCGTGAGCGTGCCGCTGCTGTCGCTGGGCGCGTAGGTGCCGTCGATGGAGAGGGAGCCGTGGTTGGGCGTCTCCAGCAGGCCGTAGATGCCATAGCCGATGCGGGTCTTGCGCGCCGCGTCGAAGGGCTGGGTGCCCAGGCGGGTCTCCAGGCGCAGAAAACGCGGCCAGCCCTGGCGGTCGTAGGCATAGGCCTCGGCGTCCTCCGCCGGTTCGGGCGGCAGGCCCTCGATCACCCGGTCTTCGTAGGCGGGTGCGCTGGTGGGGTACGGGGATTGGACCGGCATGGCCTCGGCCACACTGATCGGCGTCATGCGCAGCGCACGCAGCACAG